>NZ_VMLT01000045.1:0-18732 GCF_013276815.1 Streptococcus sp. 1055
TTTTCGAAGAGTATAAAACTCCAAATAAACACCTCAACTACACTTTTTTGGCAAAAAATAGGCAGAACAAACGTCCTACCTACTAAAAATATGCTATTGAAAGGAAAATGATTTTTTTCTGATACCCTAGGCAAGCTTGGGACAAATAAATCATTGATAGTAACCTTTACGACATCCTATTTAAAGTTACTTCAATTTTTAATGTCTCTGCTATTTCTAAGCCACCTCTGGTATGATCTATTCATAGTCAGAATAGATAACACAGTTCTAAATTACGATTCATAGTTACTCCTTTTTTTGATTCGTTACTATAAGACACCTATTCCCTATAGAACGTCTACTACCTCAAATTTATCCATTCTTTTTTTCTTTACTTCTGTATAAAAGAATGAAGACCATCATAAATAATGCAATCGTTGGTATATTGAAACTATCAAACCAAGTAGGTAAAGATACTTTATTCATATCAGCTACTAATCTGATGATGATATAAGACATCGAACTAAGTAATACCATAATTTCAGGCCAAACTTTCAGTATTGATTTAACAAATTTCATATTAAACTCCAATGTGATGCATTCTTAGATTCTACCATAACCACTTTCAGCGCAGACTAACAAGTCATTCTTAGCTGATCACTCTACTTGCTTTTTATTGGCCTTATATCCTAGATAAAAGAGTCCAAATAAAATAGGGTAAATTTCTGGATAAAATAGGGTATTGATTGGATTTTTCAACATCAAATACGTTGCGATGTAGATTATGAGTGATACGATAAAATACCCTTCAGCAAAACCTAATAAAAATGTTTTCATAAGAAACTCCTATTTGCCTGACAAGAATGGCGGAAAAACGCTACCATTCATATACATAAAATCCTTTTGATTCATGTTCTTCATTTATAGTTTTGATTATTTTTTGACAAATCTTTGCGAAAAATACCAAAATATGCTGCGAAAAGCAAACCAACCAAAGTCCATTGCCAATTAAAGGATACTAACGAACCTGTACGAATCACATGAAGCGCGACATTAAGAGTTATTCCCAACAAAGGACATATCGTGGCTAGTTTAGGTAACAATGTATTGAGATTAAGGTTGCGACTGTTCATTATCTAACGCCCACGACGAGCAAAATCTGAACCAAATTTGTAACCAGCATTAAAAATTTGTACAGCAGCATTCAGTACTCCTGCAATCCCAACTGCTTCCGCAAGACCAAAACCACCTTTTGTTCCCACTAATTCATCGTCAGATAATTGATAAAATTGTTCTAAGTTCATATTCGTCATTACTCCTTTGTATTATATTTTATTGCTATGTAAATGATTAAAATGAGTATTGGATAAGTAAATACTTCTGAAATATCCATAAAATTTATACTATACTGTCCAGATAATATTTTATAATCAATTAAAATTTGAACGATAGTAAAAATAATACGTAGCGATAACAATACCCCTAATAATATCACTTCTTTTTTTAAAAACATAGAAATGCCTCTCTGACTACAATCAGATTATGGTCTATTCGCATAATACCCCAAAGCTGCTCCTCCAGCAAAAAGCGCTGCTGCTCCACCTGCTACTGCTGCACCTATCTTCCAGATAGACACTCCGGCGATTACAAGAGGCAATGCTCCCCCATCCACATCCATCAACTCTTCTTCTGTAAGAGCTACAAAGTTCTGTTCCATTTTGTCAAAATTTGTCATCTTTTTTCTCCTCTTGTTCTATTTTTTCTAAATCTTATCTTCTAAAAAATGGGGTTCCAATAAATATACCGCGTAACAATAGACCTGTAATTAGACCCCGTTGATAACTTTCCTTGCTACCACCCACCAGCAAAGCTAAGTCGCTCTCCTTTAATACTTCAATAGTATACTTATCATTCATTTCATTCATCTCTTATCCTCCTAAAAACCAAAACCTCTACGAAATCCAATGTACCAATCTGCAAGGGTCTTCACCCAACTTTCTCCACCTTGAATATCGGTCAATTCTTCCGAAGTTAGCTCAACAAATCCGTAATAATGTTCTTTCATTATTTTATTCCTTTCTTTTTCTTCTCACTTATCTATTCGAAAAAAATTTCAAAAATGTACAACTAAATTAAATTTTATTTAAAAAATAATTTAATGAACCATGAATAGAAAATTGGCAGATACATAAAGCAAACTCCTTTCTTTTTCCTCTTACTTATCTATTCGAAAAGGAAGTCAAAAAAATAAGAATATCAGAAAATTTTCCGACATTCTTATTGATAAATTTGTAAGTCTATTAAAACTATTCTACCTTGTAAAAAAATCCCTCGGTACTACCATTGATAAGTTGGTGTCCAAACCATAAGCGGTCTTGTGTAATATCAGACGAGTCAGTATAGCCATTATCTGAAGAAGAGGTGACAGACATGGTTATAGGGATTCCTACTGGTAAAAAGGCAATAGCTGCACCAGCACCTCCATCTTTAGAAACAGAACTTGCCTTGAGATAGTGGTCAATTTCCTTAGCATGTTCAATTGAAATCTTGGAATGATCACTTACTAAACCATTTTTGTCAAAGGTGAATTCAATACCTGTACGATTCCTCCAAGTGCCTGCGACACTAGAAAAATCTCCATTTTGAATTGCAGTAATATCCATCCCTTTACTTTCTGACGGAAGGCTTGTTTCTCCATTTATGAGACTTGTGACAGATTTCCAAAAGAAAGATCTTATGTCAAGGGAAGGTGGTTTTGTCCCCAGTCCCTCTTCTGTATCTGATTCAATGACTAGTTCTAACAGTGTTCCATCCTGATTCAACTTGTATAGTTTAAGTTGGATTTGATTAGTAGATACTCGGGTAGATAATTGAAAATAACCATTTTCTAAAGGATTAAAATGTACTCGCTCTCCAATAAAGTCCAGATTGTTTTCTGCATTGGTCAGTCGAATAACTTCACCATTTTTAAGAGTTCGAATATCTAATAAATCGTAATAGTTAGAATCCATTTTTAGGGCAATCAAAAGTTCGTCCGTACCGTCTTGGTCTAAATCATACAAGCTATACTGTAATCCAGAATATTCTTTAGGATAAGTGTTTTTTAAGTTTGCTTTTGAATTGATCTCTGTATGTGAAGTTGACGAACCATCTAATACTTTGGCATATTCTTTAAGAACAGGATTATATAGGGTGTAATCAGGTTTCTTCTCTTCCGATGTAGAAAAAGTTGAACTAGTACTTGAAGCAATTGCTTCAGAACTTGTTGCAGAAGTGTTTTCACTCTGATGTTGGCAAGCCGTTAAAATAGAGATAGCTAATATACTAATACTGAATAGAAATAATTTTTTCATATGTTTAATCTTACAATTTGAAATTGTTTTTATACCCACTCACCGTTGTAACTGACACGATAACCGTCAGGTGTAGTTGTATTGATTGCGAGTGCACCAGAGCTATAGGCATAGTACCATTTGCCAGATACTTTCATCCAGCCTGTTTTCATAGCTCCTGAATCTTGAAGGTAGTACCAGCTACCGTTATCTTTGACCCAACCTGTCTTCATCGCACCTGAGCCGTCGAGATAGTACCACGTGCCGTTGTCTTTTACCCAGCCAGTTTGCATCCAACCAGAGTTATCAAAACGATACCAAACACCATTGATTTTTTCCCAGTCATTAGTTGTATAAGTGCCATCTTCGTGTTTATACCACCAGCGACCATTCGAATACATCCAAGTAGATTTAGACTGATGGGTCGTCATGGTTGTATCCGTGTTAGAATAGTTTCCAGATGACGAACTTGTAGAAGTTGACGAGCTAGATGAATTCGAACCTGATTGAGTTGTGGTGTTAGTATTTGAATTTGTTGAAGGATTTCCGATAGTCACCTCTTTTCTAACTTTAAAGACACGTTTTCTATTATCAACTGAGTGATCGTGCGGAGAGCCAGCTTCTCCAGACATCTCCAAGATGTATGTTCCGGCAGGAAACTGTCTGATATCGAAAACATCCCCTTTAAATTTATTACTATAAATTAAAGGCAAAAGAAATTGGTCGTTGACGTCATTAGTTAGACCACTAAAGATGACATCATTATTATGTTGGTACACAATCTTTCCGGTAGCCTTATCAATTAGAGTAACATTTCCTCTAGCTGCATTATCTCCTCCGTGTTGTAGTGGCTCTGAGAGTACACCTTCAAAATTAAATCCAAAATGATGAATTTCAACCTTTGTAATTGTTGCTTCTATTTGTTTTTCAGTACTCGTATTCGAGATAGTATTTGCTTGATTATTTGATAAGACTTCTAGTTTGGTTACATAAGTGTAAAAAGGACCTCCTTTTCCTAGATTTTCTCTGACATCAGCAGTTAACTTATAGAGAGTACCATTTAATTCAAACTTCATGGTATAGATACCATAGTCTGTTGCTTTAAAGACAATTGTTTTACCGTTGAATGTAGCAATGCCGTTGGATTCAAAACTTGCAAATTGCTTAGAGAATTCTTGTCTATAAGCATTATCTACCCAATCAACCGTTGTAAATTCACCATCAGAAAATGCTCCAAGTTGTGCTTTTCTTTTTTCTACAAGCGTCACATCTGTTGCGACTAAATCTGTATCACGATACCCAGGAGCAGGTTCTTCAACATAAGCATTAGCTGCAGGAGACCAGAACTTGACCATCGGGACGCCACTTGCTGCATTGACACTTGAAATTGTAGCTCCTGTTGCTAGGAGTGATAAAACTGCTGTAGTCGTTAAAACGATTTTTTTCATAATTTTTGTATTCCTTTTCTTTTTATCTATTTTTTATAATCTTATCCTATACCCATTCTCCATTGTAATTGACGCGATAGCCGTCTGGTGTAGTCGTATTGATTGCTAGGGCACCAGAGCTATAGGCATAGTACCATTTCCCAGATACCTTCATCCAGCCTGTTTTCATAGCACCTGAGCTATCAAGATAATACCAACTACCGTTATCCTTGAACCAACCAGTCTTCATAGCACCTGAACCGTCGAGATAGTACCACGTGCCGTTGTCTTTTATCCAGCCAGTTTGCATCCAACCTGAACTATCGAAGTGATACCAGATATTATCTAATTTTGCCCACTGATTGTAAGGGTAAGACCCATCAAGTTGCATAAACCACCAACGAGAACCAGATTGTCGCCAAAAACCCATACCCCTACCAATATCTTGCATTTGAAAAAAGAAACCTGGTTTATTAGTCCCGTTAGACTTACCTTGTTTTGTTTTCTTACTGGTATGAGTTCCGATTGCCTTCAAGTCTTTGTCAAAAAGATTCGCCTTAGTCGCAAATGTTTGAATCTGAGAAGAATTTGCTTCTGTATATTGAATGGCCTTTCCATAACCACCAGCTAATTCTTCAGAGCCACCAGATGATGTTCCGAAACTTTGTGCAACGGTAATCCATCCATTTTGAGTGACAGGGTTTTCAAAGGCTGCCAAACCCATATAGGTCAATTCTGAATTGATTAAGGATTCGTAGTGTCCAGTTTGACCAGATACACTTGCCCCACTACGAGATTTGACGTAATCTGCTTTTTCGTCATACCATTGATTAATAGCTGTCATAAATCCATCATAGTTCCAAGCTAAGTTTTCGGCTAGTGAAAAATTCCCTGAAGGCCAGGCACTCCAAATATCTTTATTAGATAAACGTTTATGATGCCTAGTTACAGAAGCTTCTGCTGCCCGAACGAAGGCTGTTTTTTCTAGTTCAGTTGACCATTTGATCGGAACATAGCTAGTAACTAGACCTTCATCTGCTGCCTCTTTTCGAATAGCATTGATACGATCTAAGATAGCCTGTTTATCTGGCGTTAAGAAAGTCCCTTCAATCCCAACTAGAGTAGTACCAGAAGAAGTACTAGTGACCTCAGAGTTTAAGATATTGTAGGATTGACCTTTGATTGCTTGAGTGGAAACCAGCCTATCATTAGCAACTACTGATTGTGATGTAACAATTCCTACCCCAAGAAGTGATAGAGCTGAAATCGTTGCAAGTGTGAACTTTTTAGCTTTGGTGTCCATTTCGTGTCCCCCTATTTTTATTTATTGTAAAATAATCAGTTTGTCCTAAAATCTAGACTTTTTTGGACAAACTTGATAAAATGGAAGTGTAATAATAATTGGTCAAAATGCTGGATTTTAGAACCTTTTTTCTAACGAAAACGCTTCTAAAATAGACTGTATTTTCTGTCCAAAAAATCCTAGTTTTTTGACAAGAACTATGAATTTTTTATCCAATTGTGAAAGGTGCTTTTTGATACTCCTAAGATGTCTGCACCTTCTCGTAAGGTTATTTCTTTTTTCTTATATTGAGCTATCACATCAGGGAGATTATTCGGAACAACCAATTTTGGTCTGCCGAATTTCTTCCCTTTTTTCTGTGCTTCCCGTATTCCTTCCATTTGTCTTTGTTTGATTTGTTCTCTTTCAAACTGTGCCACATAAGATAGGACTTGTAAAACGATATCGGAGATTAGTTTTCCTGTGATATTATCATTGCTATTCTTTGTATTTAATAAGGGGAAATCTAAAACAGTTATATTTACTTTCTTTTTCTTAGTAATTGCTTGCCATTGTTCTAAAATTTCATCATAGTTTCTTCCCAACCTATCAATTGATTTAATAACCAATTCATCATTTTCTTTCAAGGTAGTTAATAATTTTTGATATTCCATTCTGTCAAAATCTTTTCCTGAAACGTAATCAATAAAAATATTCTCTTTTGATAATTTGTTTTCTACCAATGCTGAAAATTGCCTATCAATATTTTGTTCTCTTGTAGATACTCGAACATAACCGTAACGCATAAAAACTCTCCTTTTACACTTATTGTAAAATATAAAAAAGGGCAAAATGCCCTCAAGGAGTAGTGTATTCAATTTCTAGCAATTATATATTAGTTCAAACTGGTTCATCAAGCCTTAAAAGTATGTAAAAAATCACAAACTAAGACCTCCTTCATTCCTTTTCTTCAACTTTCCTAATTTCTATACCTATTTTTTATCAAAAATACATGTAAAACTCCAAATGATGCAAATAGACACTTCAACTGCACTTTTTAGCAAAAAATAGGCAGAACAAACGTCCTACCTACTAAAAATATGCTATTTTGAAAGGAAATTGATTTTTTACTGACACCCTAGGCAAGCTTGGGACAAATAAATCATTGATAGCAACATTTACGACATCCTATTTAAAGTTACTTCAATTTCTAATGTCCCCGCTATTTATAAGCCACCTCTGGTATGATCTATTCATAGTCAGAATAGATAACACCGTTCTAAATTACGATTCATAGTTACTCCTTTTTTGATTCGCTACTGCAAGATTCCTATTTACCTGATAAGAGGAGAGATGGTCCTCTTTACATGTGCAAGATAATTTTGAATCAGATTCATCATTTATCGTTTTGATTATTTTTTGACAAATTTTTCTGTTTTCTTCTCCGAAGACTTTAAAAATTTTTTTCTAATTAGATCATCCATATAGGGACCAAATATACCAACTACTAAACCAATAATAAAACTTTTAAAATCCATAATTACCACCAACATGTCGCTGCATAGGCCACACCTCCAAATATAGCTCCTCCCGCAGCACCAGTTGCTGCACCTTGCCATGTTCCTGTTTTAATTCCTAGCTGAAGACCTCGTGCTGCTCCTCCTCCAACACCTGCTTTGGCAAAATCTCCCCAATTGCATCCGCCACCTTCAAGGCAAGCAAGTATCTCAGTATCCATAATTTCAAATTGTGACATCGTTTTTGTATTCATAACGAATGCCTCCTTTTTTATTTTAATGCTTGTCTTGTTGCAAACTTGACAAGTTTGGTATAGCAGTGTTTATTAAATTGTTTCATCCAAATCTTGAATTACTGAAATAATCATTCCCTGTATTCCTCTTATTTATCTATTCGAAAACGAATTCAAAAATATAATATATGATATTCATTTTAATAAACTATATTAATAAAATGCATTGTAAACATTTCGCCCAAATGATCTACCAGCATTATAGATACCACCGAAAAATCTTCCCGTACTATCAATCACTTTGTGGACATCGATGTTAATATTACCTCTCCATGACACTCGACCACCCTCTACTGTTGCCAAATCTTTTTCTGTAAGACTTGTAAATTTTTCTTCAATTTTTATCATATTCATTATGTCTGTTCCTCTTTATCTATAATTTTTTATTGAAACAAATAATTGTAAATTGTTTCGCCAAACTTCTGCCCCGCCCAATAAACCGGTCCTAAAAGTAATGTCCCTAAAGCATAAATCCCAACTACTCCAACTATGAAAATGAATACTTTCACAGGAATTGACTGCAAACTGTAAAAATTCTCTACCCTAGTAATCCAACTTTCTATTATGCGTTCCATCAGCGCTCTTCCTTCCCTGTTAACGTCCACGACGCTTAGCATGTGCTCCTGAAGCACCATCTACCGCACCCAATAAAAATGTTCCTGCAATTGCGACTCCTCCAACTACTACCAGACCAAATAGCAAGCCTCCTTCTACATCGGCCAATTCCTCATGACTCATTACATGAAAATTATTTTCCATATTTTTAATTTGTTCCATCTTATTCTCCTTTTTTGATTCTTAACAATTGAAAAAGGTAGTTATTTGTATTTCCTTTTTCATATATTCTGTTCATTGTTGTAGGTAAGCTTCACTCTCTAAATATTATCTTAGAATCCAAATAACGCACGACGTAAAATGAACCCCACCATTAAACCATGTTGGTAACTTGCCTCACTACCACCCACCAGCAAGGCTAAGTCGCTTTCCTTTAATACTTCAATAGTATACTTATCATTCATTTCATTCATCTCTTATCCTCCTAAAAACCAAAACCTCTACGAAATCCAATGTACCAATCTACAAGGGTCTTCGTCCAATTTTCTCCACCTTGAATATCGGTCAATTCTTCCGAAGTTAGCTCAACAAATCCGTAATAATGTTCTTTCATTATTTTATTCCTTTCGTTTTCCTCTTACTTATTTATTCGAAAAATAATTCGAAAATGTACAACTAAATTAAATTTTATTTAAAAAATAATTTAATGTACCATGAATAGAAAATCGGTAGATACATAAACCAGGCTCCTTTCTTTTTCCTCTTATTTATCTATTCGAAAAAGAAGTCGAAAGTGTACAACGAAATTAAATTTATTTGAAAAATAATTTAGTAAACCACGGATAAAAAATTGGTAGATACATGAACTAGGCTCCTCTCCTTTTCCTCTTACTTATCTATTCGAAAAACAATTCAAAAATAAACAACTAAATTAAATTTTATTTGAAAAATAATTTAATATACCATGAATAGAAAATCGGTAGATACATGAAGCAAACTCCTTTTCTTTTCCTCTTACTTATCTATTCGAAAAAGAAGTCAAAAAATAAGAATATCAGAAAATTTTCCGATATTCTTATTGATAAACTCATTCAAATCTAACAGATATTAGACATTAAGATATTTTTTAAGGGTTCTTCTGGCTGTTCGTGATACGGGGAAATGCAAGCCTTCTAACAAGGTCACTTCTGTGGCAGTCATCTCTTCAATAGCCTGTAAACTGACTAACGTATTGCGATTGGCATAGACAAAGTAATCTTTTTCAGCCTTGGCAGCGATATCCTTGAGACTGCCATAAATGGTCTTGATAGAATGATTGGCATAATAGACCTTGATACGATGGGATTCCACTGAAGTTTCAAAGGCTAAAATTTCATGGTAGGGCAGAGTGAAGCCCCGTCTTCCCTCAAAACTATAGGTAAAGAGACGCATATTTTCCCTCTTATCTACTGCCAGTACATAGTCCAGACAGCGCTCCAGCTGATGACAGTAGTCCGCCTCTGGCTGATCCTTGGAAATAAAATCCAAGGCAGACAAGTGGTAGCGAAAAGCTAGAGGTAAGGCCTCCGAGTGCGTGGACACAAAGACAATGCTTGTAAAAGGATCCCGCTCCCGAACCTGTTGAGCAACCTGAAAGCCCCGTTCACGCTCTCCATCAATCTCTAAATCTAATAAATAGAGCTGGTAATGGTCAAAATACTGAGAATACTTTTCAACATCCCCATAGTTTTTGGCAATATCAATTTCCAATCTTAAATTGCGAGAGCGACCGATATCTAGTAAAGTCTGCTCTATCCGTCCTTGCTGGACTCTATCGTCTTCCAAAACTAAAATTCTCATTCCTCTCCCCCTCGTTTCTCATCCTTAAATGGCAATTCTAAATCTTGTCTAAAAGTCGTCTCTCCTAGCTGGGTATCTAAGTTTAAATCATAATGAAAAACCATGTCCTCCAAGGTTGCCAAGCCCAGTCCACTGTGGTTATCCTTGGTAGAGTAACCCTTTTGACTGAGAATACTGGGATTCAGTTCTTCTTTCTTACGAGTGTTTTCAATGATAAAACGGACACTCCTATCACCTGCCAATAAAGCAACCCGAATCTGCGGATTTTCAGCCTCACTGGCTGCTTCTAAAGCATTTGTCGTGAGGATAGAGAGGATACGGATAGCCTCCAACATAGGCAATGCCAGCTCTTCGACAACCCCCACCGTCTCCAAACTAAAATGAATTCCCTGCTTATCTGCCACAATCATGGCTTTTGCCAAGGTATTGCGAATAGCTATATCATGGATATTGTGAAGATTAAAGGCCGTGTAATCCGCCTTCCTCAGCTTTTCATTAGTCTTTAGAAAGACATCTTGATAAATGGTAGATACCTCAGCCATGTCTTGATTTGCTATGGCAGGCTCCATGCTGGAGACAATTCCCGCAAAATCATGACGGAAACCTCGAACCTCATCATAGAGATGTCCCAACTTATCCACCATTCCTTGCAAGGAACGATTTTCATCTTCCTGTCTCTGAATGGTCTGCTCATCACGATAAACCTGCTCCAAATGCTTGATGTAAAAGAGCCAAGAGAAAAAGAGAATGAAAATCAGGAGAGAAATGGTCGTATCAAAACGAACGTAGAACGAACTATTTCTATTGGTCATAAACGAAGAGAATATCCTAAATCCAGTCAGAGGTAGGATAATGAAAAAACTCTTATAATAGTGGGTTTTGAAAGCATCTGAAAAGAATAAATCCAAATCCAAAGAACAACGTTTCATAATTGTAGAACATAGAAATATTGATAATAAATCAAATACAGATCTATATAAAGTGGAAAACGAATCTACAAAACAACAAGGCTCACCAGATAATACACGAATCCAAATTGTCAAAAATAAATAACGAATACTTTGAAAGAAGAGAAAAAGATACAGAGAAAGAAAAAAAGCTTCCCCTTTTCCCTTGTGCAATACTAGTAAAAAAATACAGTAAAAGAAGAGAATGATTCCTATATGAAATAATTCTCCAAATGTTTGGCGAGCAGATAAACTAATTAAAAATACAAGGACCCAATAACGTTTTTTATAAAATTCTGGGGAAATTTGAGCACCCAAATAAATAGTAGGAACCATGGTTGAAACGACTACCAACAGTATATATAGCACAGAAACTAAGAATTCTAAAATAATCATAAATAAATCTAATCTCTAACGAATACTGTGAATTTAAGCAAAGTGTCTACCCGTACTAAATAATTTATCGCACCATTTTACGGTATCTTCAAAAATCCCTCCACCATTCACTTCTTCCAAAACCTCTGGAGTTAACTCTTCAAATTGTTCCAATTCTACAAATGTATTTTTCATTTCCATGACAGACTCCTTTTCATTATTTTATAGATAACTCTATCCCCTGCTCCATCTACAAAAGGCTTTAGTTTCCTTTTAAAATACAAGAAATCTAAAGCCTCCTGAAAATGGTATATTGGTTAGAGCGTTAACGATTAGTTGTGAAGATGTTATTTTTATTTAACCACAACCACTTTATAATATTCGTTTGAGTGTGGAGATTCAATTTTAATTTTTTCACCATATAAACCATCGATTTCTTTATCCAGATAATCTGAAACTCCTGATGGCAAGCGTTTCATCTTAAGAATTTCACCAGATTGATCCGCATAGGCTAGGATGTGATAGTGGGTTGTAGCCATACCATCATCAATCAATACAAAGTAACCTGTTTTGAGCTTACCTTGCTCATTTTCTAAATAGTATAGTTTATTGTTATTGATTGTAAAGTGGGTAGCTCCAAGACGAAGTCGTGCACCTGGATTTTCTAAATAGACATCATTGCCAACTTTTTTAATCTCTGAATAGGTTGTCATTGCTGGGATATTAATCACACGATGTCCATTTTCATCAAAGTAGTAGCGATTTGGTAAGTTTTGGAAGTTCTGTAAAACTGCCTTAGGATCAATTTCTTGTCCTTCTTCTTTATTATCCACTAAAGCTAAGGTAGTATTTGCAACCTCATCTCCATATTTATTAGAAAACTTCTTGAACTCTGGTCTGATATACCAAGCATTTTTTTCAATAATAACATCGTCACCTTTAGCATTTAGCAAATATTCTTGCCCATCTCCAAGTTTGACAATATCATGAATACTGTATCCAGCATCTTTTCTATTTGCTAGATAGCCATCCTTACCAATGACATAACTTTCCCCATCACTGGCTAGAACAGCTCTATCTGCAACCATAGCACCTGATTTTTCAAAGTAAGACCATTTACCATCTATGAACTCCCAACCTGTCATCATAGAACCACTAAAATGAAGATAGTACCATGTAGACCCTTCTTTGTACCAACCTGTACGCATGGCGCCACTATCTGCTAGTGAGTACCATGTGCTACCTTCCTTGTACCAGCCAGTACGCATGGCGCCACTATCTGCTAGTGAGTACCATGTGCTACCTTCCTTGTACCAGCCAGTACGCATAGCGCCACTATCTGCGAGCGAATACCAAGTGTTACCGTCTTTGAGCCAACCTGTCTGCATTTTACCAGTGATGTCGAAGTGATACCATGACCCAGCATTTTGTACCCATTTATCCTTAGCTAGACTGCCATCTTGTGAAAGATTCCAGTCAGCACCATTTTTAACCCAAGTATCTGCAGCCTGTGCTTGGTTGATAGACAAAAGTAGACCAGCACCTGCAAGCAAACCAAGTGTAAGTAGTTTAGATTTTTTCATAGCCATTTCCTCCTTTATTGAATAGCTATAAGAGGGCTTCCCCTCTTTATTTAGCTATATTCTAATACTTTTCATTGTCAAAGTCAATAATATTGTGAAAAATTAGACAATATTACCAATATCTACGAATTGTATTTTGAGTAATACCGTATTGATTCATATAAGAAACATATTGACCTGGATATGGAGCATGAACTACCTTTCCACCACCAACATAAATACCTACATGGTCATTTGTCTCTTCACTATTATACAAAATCAAATCTCCAGCTTGTTGAGAACCATTACTTATATAGCTTCCTCCTGTTGCTTGACCATAGGTTACTCTAGGAATACTAATATCAAACTTAGCATGAATAGCCATCGTAAATCCTGAGCAATCTACGCCACTATTCAAATCTGCCCCACCCCAAACATATGGGATTTTTCCTACAAATGTCTCTGCGTATTCACCAAGTGCCTGTCCACGATTTTCTACCCATACACCACTGGCTCTAAAGAAGTATGGTGTACCATTCACACGTTGATAACCAGTGACCATAGCACCACTAGCAGATAAGTAGTAATAATTACCATCAGGTTGAATCCAAGTATTTTCTTTCATCCATCCTTGGTCATCAAAATAGTACCACTTGCCATCTAATTGTTCCCAATTTTTAGCATACCCACCTGAACCGTATTTAAACCACCATTTACCATTGGTTTGCATCCATGTTCCTTTCGGATCACGATATTGATTGAAAGCTTTCTTCTCTTGATTTCCCTCTGCTTGGGTTTCTTTATCTTCAAAACCAATCAATTTTACTTGATCAGCTTCTTCAGCTTTTATCTTGCCTTGATTAACTAATTGAGCAATCGCTTCTTTCTCACTTGCTGATGGGGAATCAGCATAGGCTACCGTAGTATTTGCTAGGAGAACGCCTCCTGCAAGAACTAACAAACTAGAATAAAGATATTTTTTCATCATAAAAATCCTTTCTTTTCTCCTTTTTGGAGATTGATTTTTTCTGACTCCATTATATCCCTTATTTGTCCTCAGATTTCTACTGTCCCTAGAAAGACTAAATCTGTTCCTAAACGGTCACTTATACTCAATGAAAATNNGTTTTGAGGTGGCAGATAGAGCTGACATGGTTTGAAGAGATTTTCGAAGAGTATTAAGCCAAATAAAAAATTCCAAAGCAAATGCCTTGGAACTCCGATTTCTATTTTGCTTGAATGATTTTAACAACATCTCCTACACTTTGGAGTTGGTCAATTTCTTCGTCGCTGATTTCGATATTAAATTCATCTTCCAGTGTCAAGATAAACTCCATCAAGTCAACTGAGTCAGCATCCAAATCGTCTTTCAGACTCAAGGATTCTGTCACGACAAAGTCCTCTCCCTGTCGCTCTTGGATAATGGTTACAATACGGTCAAAAATTTCTTTTTCTGTCATCTCTTTTATTCTCCTGAAAATTCACGCGCAGTCTGGGCAACTACGTCTGTTTCTAGCATGGTACGAATCTGGCGAATCGTACTATAAACAGCCTTGGCATCGCTTGAGCCATGAGTCTTGACAACAGGTGCCTTGACACCAAACAAGACCGCTCCACCAACATCTGAGTAGTTGAGCTGTTTTTTCAAACCTCTGAGGCTATCCTTGAGAAGGAGTGCGCCTAGTTTCGCTCGAAGACCACCACCTGTAATAGCTGTCTTGAGCAATCCCATGATTCCCATGGCTGTCCCTTCGATGGATTTGAGCACAGCGTTTCCCGTGAAACCATCTGCCACGACAACATCCGCAACGCCATTCATCAAATCACGTGCTTCCACGTTTCCGATAAAGTTCAAACTTTCATCAGCTGCTAGTAATTCGTAAGTTTCCTTACGAAGCGGGTCACCCTTGCTACTCTCTGTTCCATTGTTAAGTAAGCCAACACGTGGTTGCGCAATGCCACGGACATTTTTAGCATAGAAAGAACCTAGAACCGCATATTGATGGAGGTGCTGGGCTGTATTTTCTGCATTGGCACCGAGGTCCAGCATGTCAAACCCCTTCCCATCTACAGTCGGCAAAGTCGACATAAGTCCAGGACGATCGATGTTCTTGATACGACCCACGATGAAGAATCCTGCCGCCAACAAGGCACCTGTATTCCCAGCCGAGAGAACAGCGTCTGCTTCTCCTTCTTTGACAGCCTTGGCCGCCAATACCATACTGGCATTTTTCTTCTTCCGAATAGCTCTCGTAGGTTCATCGTCTGAATCAATCTTTTCATCCGTATGGATAATGCTGACGCGCTCTGTCGCTGTCAGATATTGCTTGATTTTAGCTTCATCTCCGTAGAGTTGAACCTCAATATCTGAAAAGTCAGCTAGGGCTTGATTGACACCCTCAACGATGGCTTGAGGTGCGTAATCGCCCCCCATGGCATCTACTGCGATTTTTTTCATTTCTTTTCCTCTTTTAGTAATTGTCCCCAGTCTGCTAGGGAATCAATAAATTTCTTTGATTTTAGGTGAATCCCAACGTACTCTTCGTAGAGCTGATCCATAAACTGGCGTAAGTCTTGCTTGATATCGGGCTTGAGCGAAATGGTCTCCAAGGTCTCAAAATCAATGGCTTGAAATTGATTGAGCAGATAAGGGATATTGGGATTGAGATGGCAACGTCTCTCATCCTCATGATAATGCTCTGAACAGAGGCAGGCTCCATATTTGAAAGAAAAGTCAAAAGCCTGACCGACCCGATGGCAAAAGACACACTCATTAAAATTAAGGCTGATCCCAAATCGAGTCAAAATTTGAATTTCAAAAATATTGGTCAAAACCTGATAATCCAAGCCTGCTTCCATCAACTCCAAAGTCTTTTGCAAAAAAGCAAACAAGGGAGCATCCTGCTGATTGTCCTGCAAACTAGCATCTGCAAGAGCTGCCACATAGGTCGCATAGGCCATGACAAAGAGGTCACTATTAATCTTGGGAAAAGTCATGACCTCATGATAGTCTTCGATGTAACTGAGTCCATCATCATTGATTCGCAAGAGAAATCGTGCCAGCACCAAGGGCTGAATAACAGGCGCCAGCTTAGACTGACCAGCGTGTTTGACAAAAAACATGCGTTTGCCAACCTGCTCTGTAAAAATCTTGACGAGCTTGTCATCCTCACGAAAATTGCGATTATAGAGCACCAAGCCTTGACTCGTGATAGACTGAATCATGCTTCTCTCATATACTCCTCAAGTCGTTTCATGGCTTCTTTGATAGTCTCCATGCTAGCCGCATAAGACAGGCGAACATAACCTTCCCCGTAACGTCCAAAGGCTGCCCCAGGGATAAAGGCAACGGCCTTCTTCTGTGCAAAATCCTTCAGAAAAGCAAAGGAATCTTGATTGTAACCCGCTGGAATTTTAGCAAAAATATAGAAGGCACCGTCTGGTTTGATAATCTCAAAACCAAGAGCAGTCATTTTTTCGATGATATAGTCCCGACGCTGGATATATTCCTTCTTCATGGGCTCCGCATCATTTTTACCAGCCGTCAAGGCTTCTACCGCAGCGTGTTGCGCCATGGTATTTGCGGCAGTCACCAAGTACTGGTGACTCTTGATTAACTGAGCTGTGAAGGCCGCAGGAGCGAAAATTAGTCCCAAACGCCAACCGGTCATAGCATGCGATTTAGATAGACCATTGATAATGATAGCCTGGTCTCTCAACATCGTTCCTAGAGATACATGGGCTTCGCCTGTATAGGTCAATTCTGAGTAAACCTCATCACAGACAACGAAAATTTCGTACTTGCGTAAAACGTCTGCCAAGGCCTCCAACTGCTCCCGACTATAGGTAATTCCTGTCGGATTAGCTGGATAGTTGAGAATAACCGCCTTGAGCTTGTCTCCCTGCTCCAAAATGGCCTTTTCCAACATCTCAGGAGTCAAGACAAAACCATTTTCAGTTGTGTCAATCTCGACAATCTCTGCCCCAACTAGATTGACAATCGGTTCATAACCTGGATAGGCAGGAGCTGGCAAGAGCACCTTGTCTCCCTCTTCCAAAATAGCTGTCAAAGTCGCAGATAAAGCCTCTGTCGCCCCAATTGTAACCAGGATTTCATTTTCAGGAGCATAGTCCAGTTGGTACTTTTCCTTAACAAAGTCACTGGCTGCCTGACGTAGAGTCAGCAGACCACTCATCCCTGTATAGTAGGATTGGTTCTGGTCAATCGCTCGCTTGGCCGCCTCCTTGACATGATCTGGCGTTGTAAAATCAGGTTCCCCCAAGGTCAAACGCAAGACCCCAGGAATCTCCGAAATAGCCTGGTCAAACTGACGAATCAACGAAACTTGAATCTTATCTAACTGTTTATTAAAGCGCTTAGTTAAGTCCATAGATACCTCCTACTGTAAAAACGTATCTCTATTATACTACAAAAGCCCCCCGACCGCAAAAATACATAATAGAATAACTTTCCACTTTCTACTTTACTTTTCCTGTTTTTATGTCTATAATGGTAAAAGATTTTATTTGGAGGTTTTTATGTCATTTCTATCAAAAAATGGAGCAGGTATCTTGGCCTGCCTTCTCATTTCTATCGTATCTTGGTACTTAGGAGGATTCTTCCCTGTCATTGGCGCGCCCGTTTTTGCCATTTTCATGGGAATGCTCCTACATCCCTTTCTCTCGTCTTATAAACAACTGGATGCGGGATTGACCTTTAGTTCTAAAAAATTGCTCCAGTATGCCGTTGTCTTGCTTGGTTTTGGTCTCAATATCTCGCAAGTCTTCGCAGTTGGGCAATCTTCGCTCCCTGTCATCCTATCCACCATTTCAATAGCTCTGATTATTGCCTACTTCTTCCAGCGCTTCTTTGCCCTGGATACAAAACTGGCTACCTTGGTTGGAGTAGGTTCTTCCATCTGTGGTGGTTCTGCCATTGCTGCGACAGCGCCCGTTATTGATGCTAAGGAAAAGGAAGTAGCCCAATCCATTTCCGTTATCTTTTTCTTCAATGTCTTGGCTGCGCTCATCTTTCCAACCCTCGGCACCTGGCTTCATCTATCCAATGAAGGCTTCGCCCTCTTTGCAGGGACTGCGGTCAACGACACTTCCTCTGTAACGGCTGCCGCCAGCGCTTGGGACAGTCTTTACCAAAGCAATACCCTCGAGTCTGCAACCATTGTTAAACTCACACGTACTTTGGCCATTATCCCTATCACGCTCTTTCTATCCTACTGGCAAAGTCGCCAACAAGAAAACAAGCAAAGCCTACAACTGAAAAAAGTCTTCCCACTTTTTATCCTTTACTTTATCCTTGCCTCTCTCCTCACTACACTACTCACCTCTCTAGGTGTATCCAGTAGTTTCTTTACCCCTCTCAAAGAACTCTCTAAATTCCTTATTGTCATGGCCATGAGTGCTATCGGTCTCAAAACCAATCTGGTCGCTATGGTCAAATCCAGTGGAAAATCCATTGTTCTCGGAGCCATCTGCTGGATTGCCATCATCCTCACCACTCTTGGTATGCAGACCCTTATCGGCATTTTCTAATACTCTTCGAAAATCTCTTCAAACCACGTCAACGTCGCCTTGCCGTATATATGTGACTGACTTCGTCAGTCTTA
>NZ_VMLT01000046.1:0-25027 GCF_013276815.1 Streptococcus sp. 1055
AATGTCTAAAAAATTGACTTTCCACTGCGTCAGTGGCAGAAACCTCCTTACAGTCGGGCTGCTCCACGCTCAGCACTAGAGTCCCTGAGCTAGACGCAGTACTAATTCGTCTTGCCTCGTATGATCGACGAGGCAGACTCGTGTCGCAAGTAATTTATAGAAAAAGGAGTAAATAATGTCTAAAAAATTGACTTTCCAGGAAATCATCCTTACTTTGCAACAATTTTGGAATGACCAAGGTTGTATGCTTATGCAGGCTTATGATAATGAAAAAGGTGCAGGGACAATGAGTCCTTACACTTTCCTTCGTGCTATCGGTCCTGAGCCATGGAATGCAGCTTATGTAGAGCCATCACGTCGTCCTGCTGACGGTCGTTATGGGGAAAACCCTAACCGTCTCTACCAACACCACCAATTCCAGGTGGTCATGAAGCCTTCTCCATCAAATATCCAAGAACTTTACCTTGAGTCTTTGGAAAAATTGGGAATCAATCCTTTGGAGCACGATATTCGTTTTGTTGAGGACAACTGGGAAAACCCATCAACTGGTTCAGCTGGTCTTGGTTGGGAAGTTTGGCTTGACGGAATGGAAATCACTCAGTTCACTTATTTCCAACAAGTCGGTGGATTGGCAACTGGCCCTGTGACTGCGGAAGTTACCTATGGTTTGGAGCGCTTGGCTTCTTACATTCAAGAAGTAGACTCTGTCTATGATATCGAGTGGGCTGATGGTGTAAAATACGGAGAAATCTTTATCCAGCCTGAGTATGAGCACTCAAAATATTCATTTGAAATTTCGGACCAAGAAATGTTGCTTGAAAACTTTGATAAGTTTGAAAAAGAAGCTGGTCGTGCATTAGAAGAAGGCTTGGTACACCCTGCCTATGACTATGTTCTCAAATGTTCACATACCTTTAATCTGCTTGACGCGCGTGGTGCCGTATCTGTAACAGAGCGTGCAGGCTATATCGCTCGTATTCGTAACTTGGCCCGTGTTGTAGCCAAAACCTTTGTTGCAGAACGTAAACGCCTAGGCTACCCACTTTTGGATGAAGAAACAAGAGCTAAACTCCTAGCAGAAGACGCAGAATAAAGAGAGTGATAAATTACGAAAATGGGCGAACAGAGTGAGCCCTGAGCCAGTTGCCGCAGTGATGAAGGTATCCTTAGTGAAACTAAGGATACTAGGCAAAATTGGAGACTTTTGGCTCCAATTTTAGCAATGAAACAACGAAGTTGGTTGCTTGCGTGCCAATCACATAAGGCAAACTGGAAAATAAAAAGATACTTTTCGGAGAAAAAACATGACAAAAAACTTATTAGTAGAACTCGGTCTTGAAGAATTACCAGCCTATGTTGTCACACCAAGTGAAAAACAACTAGGCGAAAAAATGGCAGCCTTCCTCAAGGAAAACCGCCTGTCTTTTGAAGCCATTCAAACCTTCTCAACACCACGTCGTTTGGCTGTTCGTGTGACTGGTTTATCAGACAAACAGTCTGATTTGACAGAAGATTTCAAGGGACCAGCAAAGAAAATTGCCTTGGATAGTGATGGAAACTTCACCAAAGCAGCTCAAGGATTTGTCCGTGGAAAAGGCTTGACTGTTGAAGATATCGAATTCCGTGAAATCAAGGGTGAAGAATATGTCTATGTCACTAAGGAAGAAGTTGGTCAAGCAGTTGAAGCCATTGTTCCTGGTGTTGTAGATGTCTTGAAGTCATTGACTTTCCCTGTCAGCATGCACTGGGCTGGAAATAGCTTTGAATACATCCGCCCTGTTCACACTTTAACTGTTCTCTTGGATGAGCAAGAGTTTGACTTGGATTTCCTTGATATCAAGGGAGGTCGTGTGAGCCGTGGCCATCGTTTCTTGGGGAAAGAAACCAAAATTCAGTCAGCATTGAGCTATGAAGAAGACCTTCGTAAGCAGTTTGTAATCGCAGATCCATGTGAACGTGAGCAAATGATTGTTGACCAAATCAAGAAAATTGAGGCAAAACATGGTGTACGTATCGAAATTGATGCGGATTTGCTGAATGAAGTCTTGAATTTGGTTGAATACCCAACTGCCTTCATGGGAAGTTTTGATGCTAAATACCTTGAAGTTCCAGAAGAAGTCTTGGTGACTTCTATGAAGGAACACCAGCGTTACTTTGTTGTCCGTGATCAAGATGGTAAACTCTTGCCAAACTTCATTTCTGTTCGTAACGGAAACGCAGAGCGTTTGAAAAATGTCATTAAAGGAAATGAAAAAGTCTTGGTAGCCCGCTTGGAAGACGGAGAATTCTTCTGGCGTGAAGACCAAAAATTGGTGATTTCAGATCTTGTTGAAAAATTAAACAATGTTACCTTCCATGAGAAGATTGGTTCCCTTCGTGAACACATGATTCGTACTGGTCAAATCACTGTACTTTTGGCAGAAAAAGCTGGTTTGTCAGTGGATGAAACAGTTGACCTTGCTCGTGCAGCAGCCATTTACAAGTTTGACTTGTTGACAGGTATGGTTGGTGAATTTGACGAGCTCCAAGGAATTATGGGGGAGAAATATGCCCTTCTTGCTGGTGAAACTCCAGCAGTGGCAGCTGCTATTCGGGAACACTACATGCCTACATCTGCTGACGGCGATCTTCCAGTGAGCAAGGTCGGTGCAGTACTTGCTATTGCAGACAAATTAGATACGATTTTAAGTTTCTTCTCAGTAGGTTTGATCCCATCAGGTTCTAATGACCCTTATGCCCTTCGTCGTGCAACGCAAGGTGTAGTTCGTATCTTGGATGCCTTTGGTTGGCATATTGCTATGGACGAGCTGATTGATAGCCTTTATGCTCTAACATTTGACAGCTTGACTTATGAAAATAAAGCAGAAGTTATGGACTTTATCAAGGCTCGTGTTGATAAGATGATGGGTTCTACTCCAAAAGACATCAAGGAAGCAGTTCTTGCAGGTTCAAACTTTGTTGTGGCAGATATGTTGGAAGCAGCAAGTGCTCTCGTAGAAGCAAGCAAGGGAGAAGACTTTAAACCATCTGTTGAATCACTTTCTCGTGCCTTTAATTTGGCTGAGAAGGCAGAAGGAGTTGCTACAGTTGATCCAGCTCTCTTTGAAAATGAAGAAGAGAAAGCCTTGGCAGAAGCAGTAGAATCACTCGTTTTGTCAGGTGCTGTAAGTCAGCAATTAGAACAACTCTTTGCGCTTAGCCCAATTATTGATGCTTTCTTTGAGAATACCATGGTTATGGCTGAAAATGAAGCAGTCCGTCAAAATCGTTTGGCAATCTTGTCTCAATTAACCAAGAAAGCAGCTAAACTTGCACGTTTTAACCAAATCAATACCAAATAAAATCTGTTAAACGGATTAAATCTTATCATAAAGGAGAGAAACATGGATCCTAAAAAAATTGATCGTATCAATGAGCTTGCCAAAAAGAAAAAAGCAGAAGGCTTGACACCAGAAGAAAAAGTGGAACAAGCTAAACTACGTGAGGAGTACATTGAAGGTTATCGTCGCTCTGTTCGTCACCACATTGAGGGAATCAAAATTGTGGACGAAGAAGGTAATGATGTTACACCAGAAAAACTACGTCAGGTACAACGTGAAAAAGGATTACATGGCCGTAGTCTTGATGACCCAAATTCATAATATGTATTCTTTCTTTTTTAAAACTAAATGACTATAACATGAGATTTCCTTTCTCTTTTTACATAATACAATTTTAAAACTCCATTGAAACAGTTGTCTCTATAGAGTAGGAATTCCTGAAGAACAGCTTAGGTGACCTTCTTTATCGATGAGGATGGCTTCGATGCCCTCAAAACTTTCGACTTGCCAGAGGATAGAAGCATGTCTTTCTCCAAAGAGTCGAGTCGTTCAGATTTCGCCATCGACTGATTTATCAGAGATGATTGTTAGACTCGCTAGTTCCGTTTCAACAGGATATCCTGTTTGATTAGACTTCCTGCGAAACAATATATGGTAGAATAGTTCTATGAATTATGAAGCAAGTAAACAACTAACTGATGCACGATTTAAGCTCCTGGTTGGTGTTCAGCGCACGACTTTTGAAGAGATGTTAGCTGTATTAAAAAGAGCTTATCAAGGTAAACACGCAAAAGGGGGACGAAAACTCAAATTAAGCCTAGAAGACCTTCTTATGGCCACTCTTCAATATGTGCGAGAATACCGCACTTATGAACAAATTGCGGCTGATTTTGTTATTCACGAAAGCAACTTAACCCATCGGAGTCAATGGGTTGAAGTAACTCTTGTTCAAAGTGGTTTTACGATTTCAAGAACTCCTCTCAGTTCTGAGGACACGGTAATGATTGATGCGACGGAAGTAAAAATCCATCGCCTTAAAAAACAATTAGCGAATGATTCTGGTAAAAAGAAATGCCGCGCTATGAAGGTTCAAGCGATTGTCACAAGTCAAGGGAGAATTGTTTTTTGGAGATCACTGTGAACTATTGTCACGATATGAAGTTGTTCAAAATGAGTCGCAGAAATATCGGACAAGCTGGTAAAATCTTGGCTGACAGTGCTTATCAAGGACTCATGAAGATATATCCTCAAGCACAAACTCCGAGGAAATCAAGTAAACTTAAGCCATTAACTCTTGAAGACAAAGCCTGTAACCATGCACTATCTAAGGAGAGCAGCAAGGTTGAGAATATTTTTGCCACAGTAAAAACGTTTAAAATGTTTTCAACAACCTATCGAAATCATCGTAAACGCTTCGGATTACGAATGAATTCGATTGCTGGCATTATCAATCATGAACTAGGATTCTAGTTTTGCAGGAAGTCTAGTAGTAAAATAAACTAAAAATCTGTTGCATAATAATGATAAAAACGATATAATGAAAGCGTCTTCGATATTGATGATATAAAATCATTAAAAATTAGCAAAAATCGTTTAATTAGTTAGTTTATAATCTATTGGTCTTCTTCAGTCTAGTGTATCTGCTAAGACCGTTCTTAAAAGTTATCGCTATGATTGGAATACCTACTATAGGTCTAGTATGAATTACCACAGATATGGATATATTGTCATTCCGGAATGGTCTCGTTATTATAGCTATTCTGAGTATAAAGTTGGCGGAGGCTGGAACTACGATCGTTATGAGGTAGTAAACCATTACAAAGGAGGCTATTGATCCTTAAAGAGTGAGAAAAAGGAGGACTGGATATGTTACAGCTTACTCATGTGACCTTAAAAACGCGACAAGTCATCTTACAAGATGTAGATTTCACCTTTGAAAAGGGCAGTATTTATGGCGTTCTTGCTATCAATGGCTCTGGAAAGACGACCCTGTTCCGCACCATTAGCAACTTAATTCCCATAAGTAGTGGACATATCGCAGCTCCTCCTTCTTTATTTTATTATGAGAGCGTTGAATGGCTGGATGGAAACTTAAGTGGGATGGACTACCTTCGTCTTATCAAAAACATCTGGAAGTCAGGTCTGAACTTGAGGGATGAAATTGCCTATTGGGAAATGTCGGACTATGTCAGCCTTCCCATTCGCAAGTATTCCTTAGGCATGAAGCAACGCTTGGTGATTGCCATGTATTTCCTCAGTCAGGCCAAATGCTGGCTTATGGATGAGATTACAAATGGCTTAGATGAGTATTATCGACAGAAGTTTTTTGATAGGCTAGCACAAATCGATAGACAAGAACAGCTGGTTCTTTTAAGTTCCCACTATAAGGAAGAGTTGGTTGATGTCTGCGATAGAGTAATAACCATTCATCAGGGGCAGATAGAAGAGGTTCCGTTATGAAAGATATTAGCCTATTTTTATTAAAGAAAGTTTTCAAAAGTCGTTTAAACTGGTTTATCTTACTTTTATTTGCATCTGTACTCGGTGTTACCTTTTATTTAAATAGTCAGACTGCAAACTCACACAGCTTGGAGAGCGAGTTGGAAACCAGTGTTGTAAAATATGAGAGAATCATCAATGAAAATGAAGTGAAGCTTTCCCAAATGTCTGACACCAGCTCGGAGGAATACCAGAGTGTTAAAAGTAATTTAGACTTGCAAAAAAAATTTTTTAACGCAAAAGAAAGAAATTTTGAATTTACTAAAAGAAGGACGATGGAAAGAAGCCTATTATTTGCAGTGGCAAGATGAAGAGAAGAATTATGAAGTTATGTCAAATGAACCGACTGCTAGCTCTGACTTTAAAATGGCGGTTGACCGCCAACGAAAGATTTACCAAGCCCTGTATCCCTTGAACATAAAAGCACATACTTTGGAGTTTCCGACCCACGGGATTGACCAGATTGTCTGGATTTTAGAGGCTATCATCCCAAGCTTGTTTGTGGTTGCTATTATTTTTATGCTAACGCAACTATTTGCAGAAAGATATCAAAATCATCTGGACACAGCTCAGTTATATCCTTTTTCAAAAGTGACATTTGCTTTATCCTCTCTTGGAGTTGGAGTGGGCTATGTAACTGTGCTGTTTATCGGAATCTGTGGATTTTCTTTTCTAGCGGGAAGTCTGATAAGTGGTTTTGGACAGTTAGATTATCCCTACCCAATTTATAGCTTAGCGAATCAAGAGGTAACTATTGGAAAGATACAAGATGTGTTATTTCCTGGCTTGTTCTTAGCTTTCTTAGCCTTTATCGTCATTGTGGAAGTCGTGTATTTGATTGCTTACTTTTTCAAGCAAAAAATGCCTGTCCTTTTTCTTTCACTCATTGGGATTGTTGGCTTATTGTTTGGCATCCAAACCATTCAGCCTCTTCAAAGGATTGCACATCTGATTCCCTTTACTTACTTGCGTTCAGTGGAGATTTTATCTGGAAGATTACCTAAGCAGATTGATAATGTCAATCTAAATTGGAGCATGGGGCTAGTTTTACTTCCTTACTTGATTATCCTTTTGTTAGTGGGGATTTTATTTATCGAAAGATGGGGAAGTTCACGTAAAAAAGAAGTTTTTAAGGCTTAGTTTTCCTATGGGGAAGCTAAAGAAAAACTAATATAGGGAGGGAATCAACTTGGTTCTCTCTTTTTGATTAGGAAATCAATGCAAAATACAAACAGAAACTTTTCAAAAAAATAACTTTTTATCTTGACAAGAGCTAGAAAACTTGGTATCATATAAAAGTTGAGAAAAGCAGAAGTGAGAGCTTCTCGCCTTGTGACATTAAGTTGCCTGGCCCTACGGATGAAAAGTTTCGAAGAAACGCTATCATAACGTGCGGGCTTGTATATTTACGAGTCCGCTATTGTTTTTCTCTAATAAAACAAAAGAGGTGAAAACCATAGCAAAGCAAGACTTATTCATCAATGATGAGATTCGTGTACGTGAAGTTCGCTTGATTGGTCTTGAGGGAGAACAGCTAGGCATCAAGCCACTCAGTGAAGCGCAAGCTTTGGCTGATAACGCTAATGTTGACCTAGTATTGATTCAACCCCAAGCCAAACCGCCTGTTGCAAAAATTATGGACTACGGTAAGTTCAAATTTGAGTACCAGAAGAAGCAAAAAGAACAACGTAAAAAACAAAGCGTTGTTACTGTGAAAGAAGTTCGTCTAAGTCCAACAATTGACAAGGGTGACTTTGATACAAAACTTCGTAATGCACGTAAGTTCCTTGAAAAAGGAAATAAAGTTAAGGTATCTATTCGCTTTAAGGGTCGTATGATTACCCATAAAGAGATTGGTGCAAAAGTTTTAGCCGAGTTTGCTGAAGCAACTCAAGATATTGCCATCATCGAACAACGTGCTAAAATGGATGGACGTCAAATGTTCATGCAATTGGCGCCAGCGACTGACAAAAAATAATTGTCAGAAAGTTAAATAAAGGAGAAAAAATCATGCCAAAACAAAAAACACACCGCGCATCAGCTAAACGTTTCAAACGTACAGGTTCTGGTGGACTTAAACGTTTCCGTGCTTACACTTCTCACCGTTTCCACGGAAAAACTAAGAAACAACGTCGTCATCTTCGTAAAGCATCTATGGTGCATTCAGGAGATTACAAACGTATCAAAGCAATGCTTACTCGCTTGAAATAATAGCTTGACTGTAAGTAAATAATTCTAGGAAATATTTGGAGGAAATAAAACATGGCACGTGTTAAAGGTGGCGTTGTATCACGCAAACGTCGTAAACGTATTCTTAAATTAGCAAAAGGTTACTATGGAGCTAAACACATCTTGTTCCGTACTGCAAAAGAACAAGTAATGAACTCTTACTACTATGCATACCGTGACCGTCGTCAGAAAAAACGTGACTTCCGCAAATTGTGGATCACTCGTATCAACGCGGCAGCTCGTATGAACGGACTTTCATACTCACAATTGATGCATGGTTTGAAATTGGCTGAGATCGAAGTTAACCGTAAAATGCTTGCTGACTTGGCTGTTAACGATGCAGCAGCTTTCACAGCTCTTGCAAATGCAGCTAAAGCAAAACTTGGTAAATAACAACTGATGAGACTGGAAGAGGATTGTCCAGTCTTTTTAAAAATAAAGGAGAAAAATATGGCTTCAAAAATGCTACATACTTGCTTGCGAGTAGAAAATCTTGAAAAATCAATTGCATTCTATCAAGATGCTTTTGGTTTTAAAGAATTGCGTCGCAGAGATTTTCCAGATCATGCCTTCACGATTGTCTATCTAGGTCTTGAGGGTGATGACTATGAGTTGGAATTGACTTATAACTACGATCACGGCCCTTATGTGGTTGGAGATGGCTTTGCCCATATCGCCCTCAGTACACCTGATCTTGAAGCGCTTCATCAAGAGCACAGTGCAAAAGGCTATGAAGTGACTGAGCCAAATGGCCTACCAGGAACTACACCAAACTATTACTTTGTCAAAGACCCTGATGGCTACAAGGTCGAAGTCATTCGTGAAAAATAATCTCATGAGGTCAAGTAGAATGTTCCTTTTCTACTTGACTTTTTTTAGCTGAAAGAGTATACTAATAAAAATTTAACCTTTAAGGGGAGTCCAGAGAGACTCACAAGGTGTCAGATAAAAGAATAGTACAATTTTCTAGAGGAGACTTTTGAGTGTGCTCTCTTCTGTTGTACAATTTTAACTGAGGCCTTGCACTAGCAAGGTCTTTTCTTTGTCTGGTCCCCTTAAAATTTAAGGAGGAAAAGTCATGAATCCCACATGTAAGAAACGTTTGGGTGCCATTCGTTTGGAAACCATGAAGGTGGTTGCACAGGAGGAAATCGCGCCAGCAATCTTTGAACTAGTCTTAGAAGGAGAAATGGTTGAAGTCATGCGAGCAGGACAATTTCTACATCTGCGTGTGCCTGATGATGCCCATCTCTTGCGTCGCCCTATTTCAATTTCGTCTATTGATAAGGCTAATAAGCAGTGTCATCTTATTTATCGGATTGAGGGGGCTGGGACTGCTATTTTTTCAACCTTAAGTCAGGGAGATACTCTTGATGTGATGGGGCCACAGGGAAATGGTTTTGACTTGTCTGACCTAGGTGAGCAGAGCCAGGTTCTCTTAGTTGGAGGGGGGATTGGTGTACCTCCCTTACTTGAGGTGGCTAAGGAATTGCATGCGCGTGGTGTGAAAGTAGTGACAGTGCTCGGTTTTGCGACTAAGGATGCTGTTATTTTAGAGACGGAATTAGCCCAATATGGTCAGGTCTTTGTAACGACAGATGATGGTTCTTATGGCATCAAAGGAAATGTTTCCGTTGTTATCAATGATTTAGATAGTCAGTTTGATGCTGTTTACTCGTGTGGGGCTCCAGGAATGATGAAGTATATCAATCAAACCTTTGATGATCACCCAAGAGCCTATTTATCTCTGGAATCTCGTATGGCTTGTGGGATGGGAGCTTGCTATGCCTGTGTTCTAAAAGTACCAGAAAGCGAGACGGTCAGCCAACGCGTCTGTGAAGATGGTCCTGTTTTCCGCACAGGAACAGTTGTATTATAAGGAGAAAATTATGACTACAAATCGATTACAAGTGTCTCTACCTGGTTTGGATTTGAAAAATCCGATTATTCCAGCATCAGGCTGTTTTGGCTTTGGACAAGAGTATGCCAAGTACTATGATTTAGACCTTTTAGGTTCTATTATGATCAAGGCGACAACCCTTGAACCACGTTTTGGGAATCCAACTCCAAGAGTGGCAGAGACGCCTGCTGGTATGCTCAATGCAATTGGCTTGCAAAATCCTGGTTTAGAGGTTGTTTTGGCTGAAAAGCTACCTTGGCTGGAAAGAGAATATCCAAATCTTCCTATTATTGCCAATGTAGCTGGTTTTTCAAAACAAGAGTATGCAGCTGTTTCTCATGGGATTTCCAAGGCAACTAATGTAAAAGCTATCGAGCTCAATATTTCTTGTCCCAATGTTGACCACTGTAATCATGGACTTTTGATTGGTCAAGATCCAGATTTGGCTTATGATGTGGTGAAAGCAGCTGTGGAAGCCTCAGAAGTGCCAGTTTATGTCAAATTAACCCCGAGTGTGACCGATATCGTTACTGTCGCAAAAGCTGCAGAAGATGCGGGAGCAAGTGGCTTGACCATGATCAATACTCTGGTTGGAATGCGCTTTGACCTCAAAACCAGAAAACCAATCTTGGCCAATGGAACAGGTGGAATGTCAGGTCCAGCAGTCTTTCCAGTAGCCCTCAAACTCATCCGCCAAGTAGCCCAAACAACAGACCTGCCTATCATTGGAATGGGGGGAGTGGATTCGGCTGAAGCTGCCCTAGAAATGTATCTGGCTGGGGCATCTGCTATCGGAGTTGGAACAGCTAACTTTACCAATCCTTATGCCTGCCCTGACATCATCGAAAATTTACCAAAAGTCATGGATAAATACGGTATTAGCAGTCTGGAAGAACTCCGTCAGGAAGTAAAAGAGTCTCTGAGGTAACCTGCAATCAATCTGTTCTTGATTTTTTATTAGTTTGTAATATGAATTTAGGAGAATTTTGGTACAATAAAATAAATAAGAACAGAGGAAGAAGGTTAATGAAGAAAGTAAGATTTATTTTTTTAGCTCTGCTATTTTTCTTAGCTAGTCCAGAGGGTGCAATGGCTAGTGATGGTACTTGGCAAGGAAAACAGTATCTGAAAGAAGATGGCAGTCAAGCAGCGAATGAGTGGGTTTTTGATACTCATTATCAATCTTGGTTCTATATAAAAGCAGATGCCAACTATGCTGAAAATGAATGGCTAAAGCAAGGTGACGACTATTTTTACCTCAAATCTGGTGGCTATATGGCCAAATCAGAATGGGTAGAAGACAAGGGAGCCTTTTATTATCTTGACCAAGATGGAAAGATGAAAAGAAATGCTTGGGTAGGAACTTCCTATGTTGGTGCAACAGGTGCCAAAGTAATAGAAGACTGGGTCTATGATTCTCAATACGATGCTTGGTTTTATATCAAAGCAGATGGACAGCACGCAGAGAAAGAATGGCTCCAAATTAAAGGGAAGGACTATTATTTTAAATCTGGTGGTTATTTACTGACAAGTCAGTGGATTGACCAGGCTTATGTGAATGCCACTGGTGCCAAAGTACAGCAAGGTTGGCTTTTTGACAGACAATACCAATCTTGGTTTTACATCAAAGAAAATGGAAACCATGCTGATAAAGAATGGATTTTCGAGAATGGTCACTATTATTATCTAAAATCCGGTGGCTACATGGCAGTCAATGAATGGATTTGGGATAAGGAATCTTGGTTTTATCTCAAATCTGATGGGAAAATAGCTGAAAAAGAATGGGTCTACGATTCTCATAGTCAAGCTTGGTACTACTTCAAATCCGGTGGCTACATGGCGAAAAATGAGACAGTAGATGGTTATCAGCTTGGAAGCGATGGTAAATGGCGTGGAGAAAAAGCTACAAATGAAAATGCTGCTTATTATCAAGTAGTACCAGTCACAGCAAATATCTATAATGCAGATGGTGAAAAGCTCTCCTATATATCGCAAGCTAGTGTTGTTTGGCTAGATAAGGATAGAAAAAGTGATGACAAGCGCCTGGCTATTACTATTTCTGGTTTGTCAGGCTATATGAAAACAGAAGATTTACAAGCGCTAGATGCTAGTAAGGACTTTATCCCTTATTATGAGAGTGATGGCCACCGTTTTTATCACTATGTGGCTCAGAATGCTAGTATCCCAGTAGCTTCTCATCTTTCTGATATGGAAGTAGGCAAGAAATATTATTCGGCAGATGGCCTGCATTTTGATGGTTTTAAGCTTGAGAATCCCTTCCTTTTCAAAGATTTAACAGAGGCTACCAACTACAGTGCTGAAGAATTGGATAAGGTATTTAGTTTGCTAAACATTAACAATAGCCTTTTGGAGAACAAGGGCGCTACTTTTAAGGAAGCCGAAGAACATTACCATATCAATGCCCTTTATCTCCTTGCCCATAGTGCCCTAGAAAGTAACTGGGGAAGAAGTAAAATTGCCAAAGATAAGAATAATTTCTTTGGAATTACAGCCTATGATACGACACCTTACCTTTCTGCCAAGATATTTGATGATGTGGATAAGGGAATTTTAGGTGCAACCAAGTGGATTAAGGAAAATTATATCGATAGGGGAAGAACTTTCCTTGGAAACAAGGCGTCTGGTATGAATGTAGAATATGCCTCAGACCCTTATTGGGGTGAAAAAATTGCTAGTGTGATGATGAAAATCAATGAGAAACTAGGTGGCAAAGATTAGTCCTATAATTGGATATGATTTGAGTGAATAGTATGTTAAAAATCCTGATTTTAAGTAAAATCAGGATTTTTTCATGGATGCGATTTTTTCTGGGTCTGGTGTGACACGGAGGGTCTTTTGTCCTGTGTAGGTGACAAAGCCGGGTTTTCCACCAGTTGGTTTGTTGAGTTTCTTGATTTCAATCATATCTACCTGCACCAGATTTGACAGGCGACCTTGAGAGAAGTAGGCAGCTAGTTCTGCTGCTTCTGTCTTGACTTCATCAGATGGGTCAAGATTGCCTGAGATGACAACGTGGCTTCCAGGAATGTCCTTGGCATGGAACCAAAGTTCCTCTTTGCGGGCCATTTTAAAGGTTAGCTCCTCGTTTTGTAGGTTGTTTCGGCCGACATAGATGATGGTTTTGCCATCGCTTGCTAGATATTGTTCTGGTTTTTTGCGCTTCTGGATTTTCTCCCGCTGTCTTCTGCGGATAAAGCCAGTTTGAATCAATTCTTCACGGATTTCAGCGATTTCTTCCAGTCCAGCTTGGTTGAGGACGGTTTCTACACTTTCCAGATAGAGAATAGTGGCTTTGGTTTCTTCAATCAAATCAGTCAAGTATTTGACAGCTTCTTTGAGTTTCTGATACCGTTTAAAATAGCGTTGGGCATTCTGGTTGGGAGTCAGAGCCTTATCAAGCGCAATCATGATAGGTTGGTTGGTATAGTAGTTGTCTAGGATAACCTGGTCTTGGTCGTTAGGCACTTGGTGTAGGAAGGTTGTCAGCAATTCTCCTTTTTGACGAAATTCTTCAGCGTTGTCTGTCGCCAGTAACTCTTTTTCCTGTTTTTTGAGTTTGTGTCGGTTTTTCTGAAGTTCATTTTCAACACGACGAATCAGTTCACTGGCCTGCTGTTTGACGCGGTCGCGCTCAGCCTTATCCTTATAGTAGGTGTCCAACAAATCAGAAAGATTTGCAAAAGGCTCTCCCACCTGATTTGCAAAAGGAACTGGACTGAAGGAAGTCTCAGTCAAGCATGGCTTGGTTTCTTGATTGAAAAAATTTCGGAAAGCGGAAAGTTTTTCACTAACCAGTATCCTTTCCAATTCATTTGCCGTATCGCGTCCCAGACCTTGAAAGAGGCTTTGAAGATTTTTTGCTGTTAGTTCTTGGGTTTGCAGGATTTCAAAGAGCTTTTCATCCTTGATAGTAAAAGGATTGAGAGATTCTGTACTTGGCGGAGCGATATAGGTCGATCCTGGAAGTAAGGTGCGGTAGCTATTTTGTGAAAAACCGACGTGTTTGATAACTTCGAGGATATTATGACTGCTTTTATCGACCAGTAGAATATTACTGTGTTTTCCCATAATTTCAATAATCAAGGTAGCCTGGATATGGTCTCCAATCTCGTTTTTATTGGAAACTGTCATTTCCACAATACGGTCATTTTCCACTTGCTCAATCGACTCAATCAGGGCCCCCTGCAAATACTTTCTCAAAACCATGATAAAGGTAGAAGGTTGAGCTGGATTTTCAAAAGTCGTTTGGGTCAGCTGAATGCGTCCAAAAACTGGATGGGCAGAAAGGAGCAGGCGATGGCTTTGGCGATTGCTGCGGATTTGCAAGACCAACTCTTGTTCAAAAGGCTGATTGATTTTCTGGATGCGACCATTCACTAATTCGCTTCGCAATTCCTCAACTATGTGGTGTAAAAAAAATCCATCAAATGACATCGTTCTCTCCTTGTGATTGTATTCCATAGTATTATATCAAAAAGGTAGAATAAAATCATGGAAATGTGGTATAATAAAGCCAAGTAAAGAGAAACGAGAAGCACATGTATATTGAAATGGTAGATGAAACTGGTCAAGTTTCAAAAGAAATGTTGCAACAAACCCAAGAAATTTTGGAATTTGCAGCCAAAAAATTAGGAAAAGAAGACAAGGAGATGGCAGTCACTTTTGTGACCAATGAGCGTAGTCATGAACTTAATCTGGAGTACCGTGACACCGACCGTCCGACAGATGTCATCAGCCTTGAGTATAAACCAGAATTGGAAATTGCCTTTGACGAAGAGGATTTGCTTGAAAATCCAGAATTGGCAGAGATGATGTCTGAGTTTGATGCCTATATTGGGGAATTGTTCATCTCTATCGATAAGGCTCATGAGCAGGCCGAAGAATATGGTCACAGCTTTGAGCGTGAGATGGGCTTCTTGGCAGTACACGGCTTTTTACATATTAACGGCTATGATCACTACACTCCGGAAGAAGAAGCGGAGATGTTCGGTTTACAAGAAGAAATTTTGACAGCCTATGGACTCACAAGACAATAAACGAAAATGGAAAAATCGTGACCTGATATCCAGTTTAGAATTTGCTTTGACAGGTATTTTTACTGCTATCAAGGAAGAACGCAATATGCGAAAACACGCAGTGACGGCTCTAGTGGTCATCCTTGCAGGTTTTGTTTTTCAGGTGTCACGAATCGAATGGCTCTTTCTCCTATTGAGCATTTTCTTGGTAGTAGCCTTTGAGATTATCAACTCTGCTATTGAAAATGTGGTGGATTTGGCCAGTCACTATCACTTTTCCATGCTGGCTAAAAATGCCAAGGATATGGCGGCTGGCGCGGTATTAGTGGTTTCTCTTTTCGCAGCCTTAACAGGCGCATTAATTTTTCTCCCACGAATCTGGGATTTATTATTTTAAACAGTAAGAGGAAATTATGACTTTTAAATCAGGTTTTGTAGCCATTTTAGGACGTCCCAATGTTGGGAAGTCAACTTTTTTAAATCATGTCATGGGGCAAAAGATTGCCATCATGAGTGACAAGGCGCAGACAACGCGCAACAAAATTATGGGAATTTACACGACTGATAAAGAGCAAATCGTCTTTATCGATACGCCAGGAATTCACAAGCCTAAAACAGCTCTCGGAGATTTCATGGTTGAGTCTGCCTACAGTACCCTTCGCGAAGTGGATACCGTCCTTTTCATGGTGCCTGCTGATGAAGCGCGTGGTAAGGGAGACGACATGATTATCGAGCGTCTCAAGGCTGCTAAGGTTCCTGTGATTTTGGTGGTGAATAAAATCGATAAGGTTCACCCAGACCAGCTTTTATCTCAGATCGATGATTTCCGTAACCAAATGGACTTTAAGGAAATCGTTCCAATCTCAGCCCTTCAGGGAAATAATGTGTCTCGTCTAGTGGATATTTTGAGTGAAAATCTGGACGAAGGTTTCCAATATTTCCCGTCTGATCAAATCACAGACCATCCAGAACGTTTCTTGGTTTCAGAAATGGTTCGCGAGAAAGTCTTGCACCTAACTCGTGAAGAGATTCCGCATTCTGTTGCAGTAGTTGTGGATTCTATGAAACGAGACGAAGAGACAGACAAGGTTCACATCCGTGCAACAATTATGGTCGAGCGCGATAGCCAAAAAGGGATTATCATCGGTAAAGGTGGCGCTATGCTTAAGAAAATCGGTAGCATGGCCCGTCGTGATATCGAACTCATGCTAGGAGACAAGGTCTTCCTAGAAACCTGGGTCAAGGTCAAGAAAAACTGGCGCGATAAAAAGCTGGATTTAGCTGACTTTGGCTATAATGAAAAAGAATACTAAGTAGAGGTGGGCTCATGCCTGCTTCTTGTTTTTACAGAAGGAGGACTTATGCCTGAATTACCTGAGGTTGAAACCGTTCGTCGTGGCTTGGAAAAATTGATTTTGGGTAAGAAGATTTCGAGTATAGAAATTCGTTATCCCAAGATGATTAAGACGGATTTGGACGAGTTTCAAAAGGAAGTGCCTGGTCAGATTGTTGAGTCAATGGGACGTCGTGGTAAATATTTACTTTTCTGCCTGACAGAAAAGGTTTTGATTTCCCATCTGCGGATGGAGGGCAAGTATTTTTACTATCCAGACCAAGTACCTGAACGCAAACATGCCCATGTTTTCTTTCAGTTTGAAGATGGTGGCACGCTTGTTTATGAGGATGTTCGCAAGTTTGGTACTATGGAACTGCTGGCGTCCGACCTTTTAGACGCCTACTTTATTTCTAAAAAATTAGGTCCTGAACCAAGCGAACAAGACTTTGATGTGCAGGTCTTTCAAACTGCTCTAGCCAAGTCCAAAAAGCCTATCAAATCCCATCTTTTAGACCAGACTTTGGTAGCTGGACTTGGCAATATCTATGTGGATGAGGTTCTCTGGCGAGCTCAGGTTCATCCGGCTAGACCTTCCCAGACTTTGACAGCAGCAGAAGCGACAGCTATTCATGACCAGACCATTGCTGTATTGGGACAGGCTGTTGAAAAAGGTGGATCCACCATTCGGACCTATACCAATGCCTTTGGGGAAGATGGAAGCATGCAGGATTTTCATCAGGTCTATGATAAGACTGGTCAAGAATGTGTACGCTGTGGTACCATCATTGAGAAAATTCAACTAGGCGGACGAGGCACCCACTTTTGTCCAAACTGTCAAAGGAGGGACTGATGAGAAAAATCATCGGAATCACTGGGGGAATTGCCTCTGGTAAGTCAACTGTGACAAATTTTCTAAGACAGCAAGGCTTTCAAGTAGTGGATGCCGACGCAGTCGTCCACCAACTACAGAAATCTGGTGGTCGTCTGTTTGAGGCTCTAGTACAGCACTTTGGGCAAGAAATCATTCTTGAAAACGGAGAACTCAATCGCCCTCTCCTAGCTAGTCTCATCTTTTCAAATCCTGAAGAGCAAAAATGGTCTAAGCAAATTCAAGGGGAGATTATCCGTGAGGAACTGGCTACTTTGAGAGAACAGTTGGCTCAGACAGAAGAGATTTTCTTCATGGATATTCCCCTACTTTTTGAGCAGGACTACAGCGATTGGTTTGCTGAGACTTGGTTGGTCTATGTGGACCGAGATGCCCAAGTAGAACGCTTAATGAAAAGGGACCAGTTGTCCAAAGATGAAGCTGAGTCTCGTCTGGCAGCCCAGTGGCCTTTAGAAAAAAAGAAAGATTTGGCCAGCCAGGTTCTTGATAATAATGGCAATCAGAACCAGCTTCTTAATCAAGTGCATATCCTTCTTGAGGGAGGTAGGCAAGATGACAGAGATTAACTGGAAGGATAATCTGCGTATTGCCTGGTTTGGTAATTTTCTGACAGGAGCCAGTATTTCTTTGGTTGTACCTTTTATGCCCATCTTCGTGGAAAATCTAGGTGTAGGGAGTCAGCAAGTCGCTTTTTATGCAGGCTTAGCAATTTCTGTCTCTGCTATTTCCGCGGCGCTCTTTTCTCCTATTTGGGGTATTCTTGCTGACAAATACGGCCGAAAACCCATGATGATTCGGGCAGGTCTTGCTATGACTATCACTATGGGAGGCTTGGCCTTTGTCCCAAATATCTATTGGTTAATCTTTCTTCGTTTACTAAACGGTGTATTTGCAGGTTTTGTTCCTAATGCAACGGCACTGATAGCCAGTCAGGTTCCCAAGGAGAAATCAGGCTCTGCCTTAGGTACTTTGTCTACAGGCGTAGTTGCAGGTACTCTAACTGGTCCCTTTATTGGTGGCTTTATCGCAGAATTATTTGGCATTCGTACAGTTTTCTTACTGGTTGGTAGTTTTCTATTTTTAGCTGCTATTTTGACTATTTGCTTTATCAAGGAAGATTTTCAACCAGTAGCCAAGGAAAAGGCTATTCCAACAAAGGAATTATTTACCTCGGTTAAATATCCCTATCTTTTGCTCAATCTCTTTTTAACCAGTTTTGTCATCCAATTTTCAGCTCAATCGATTGGCCCTATTTTGGCTCTTTATGTACGCGACTTAGGGCAGACAGAGAATCTTCTTTTTGTCTCTGGTTTGATTGTGTCCAGTATGGGCTTTTCCAGCATGATGAGTGCAGGAGTCATGGGCAAGCTAGGTGACAAGGTGGGCAATCATCGTCTCTTGGTTGTCGCCCAGTTTTATTCAGTCATCATCTATCTCCTCTGTGCCAATGCCTCTAGCCCCCTTCAACTAGGACTCTATCGTTTCCTCTTTGGATTGGGAACCGGTGCCTTGATTCCCGGGGTTAATGCCCTACTCAGCAAAATGACTCCCAAAGCCGGCATTTCGAGGGTCTTTGCCTTCAATCAGGTATTCTTTTATCTGGGAGGTGTTGTTGGTCCCATGGCAGGTTCTGCAGTAGCAGGTCAATTTGGCTATCATGCAGTCTTTTATGCGACAAGCCTTTAGTTGTCTCTTTAACCTGCTTCAATTTCGAACATTATTAGACTTCCTGCGAAACAATATATGGTATAATAGTTCTATGGATTATGAAGCAAGTGAACAACTAACTGATGCACGATTTAAGCTCCTGGTTGGTGTTCAGTGCATGACTTTTGAAGAGATGTTAGCTGTATTAAAAAGAGATTATCAAGGTAAACACGCAAAAGGGGGACGAAAACCTAAACTAAGCCTAGAATACCTTCTTATGGCGACTTCAATATGTGCGAGAATATCGAACTTATGAAGAAATTGCGGCTGATCTTGGTATCCACGAAAGCAACTTAATCCGTCGGAGCCAATGGGTTGAAGTAACTCTTGTTCAAAGGTGGTGTTGCGATTTCAAGAACTCCTCTCAGTTCTGAGGACACGGTAATGATTGATGCGACGGAAGTAAAAATCAATCGTCCTAAAAAAACAATTAGCGAATGATTCTGGTAAAAAGAAATGCCACGCTATGAAGGCTCAGGCGATTGTCACAAGCCAAGGGAGAATTGTTTCTTTGGAGATCACTGTGAACTATTGTCATGATATGAAGTTGTTCAAAATGAGTCGCAGAAATATCGGACAAGCTGGTAAAATCTTGTCTGACAGTGCTTATCAAGGGCTCATGAAGCTATATCCTCAAGCGCAAACTCCGAGGAAATCCAGCAAACTCAAGCCGCTAACAGCTGAAGAGAAAGCCTGTAACCATGCGCTATCTAAGGAGAGAATCAAGGTTGAGAATATTTTTGACAAAGTATAGTAGATTGAAACTAGAATAGTACACCTCTACTTCTAAAACATTGTTAGAAATCGATTTGACTGTCTTGATCGATTTGTCCTGTTCTTATTTCATTTCACTATAAAAACGTTTAAAATATCTTCAACAACCTATCGAAATCATCGTAAACACTTCGGATTACGAATGAATTTGATTGCTGGTATTATCAATCATGAACTAGGATTCTAGTTTTGCAGGAAGTCTAATCAAGAGGAAAGTAAATGACGATTAAGGTAATTGCGACAGATATGGATGGGACCTTGCTGGATGCTAGAGGCCAGCTTGATCTCCCACGCTTGGAAAAGATTGTGGATCAGTTGGATCAAAGGGGGATTCGTTTTGTCATCGCGACAGGGAATGAAATTCACCGCATGAGGCAACTACTGGAGCACTTGGTGGATCGAGTGGTTCTGGTTGTTGCCAATGGTGCTCATATTTTTGAAAACAATGAATTGATTCAGGCTCAGACTTGGGATGATGCCATTGTCGATAAGGCTTTGGCTCATTTCGAGGGTCGAGCGTGTCAGGATCAATTTGTTGTAACAGGGATGAAGGGTGGTTTCGTCAAGGAAGGTACCATTTTTACAGACCTTGAAAGTTTTATGACTCCAGAAATGATTGAAGAATTCTACCAACGAATGAATTTTGTGGATGAATTAACCTCTGACCTCTTTGGTGGTGTGCTCAAGATGAGTATGGTTGTTGGTGAGGAACGTTTGAATTCGGTATTGGAAGAAATCAATGACCTCTTTGATGGCCGTGTTCGGGCTGTATCGAGTGGCTATGGTTGCATTGATATCCTCCAAGCTGGAATTCATAAAGCATGGGGCTTGGAAGAATTACTCAAGCGTTGGGACTTGACCCCCCAACAAATCATGGCTTTTGGCGATAGTGAAAATGATGTTGAAATGCTTGAAATGGCTGGAATTGCCTATGCGATGGAAAATGCTGATGACAAAGCCAAAGCTGTGGCGACGGCTCTAGCGCCAGCCAATAGCCAAGGAGGAGTTTACCAAGTATTGGAAAACTGGTTAGAAAAAGGAGAATGAAGTAGCAGTACAGTTATTAGAAAATTGGTTACTAAAGGAACAAGAAAAAATCCAAACCAAGTATCGTCACCTAAATCAGGTTTCAGTTGTAGAGCCAGATATTCTTTTTATTGGGGATTCCATTGTCGAATATTATCCTCTGCAGGAGTTGTTTGGGACTTCAAAGACAATTGTCAATCGAGGAATTTGTGGCTATCAGACAGGACTGTTATTAGAGAATCTGGATGCGCATCTGTACGGTGGGGAGGTAGATAAAATTGTCCTTTTAATTGGGACGAACGATATTGGAAAAGATGTGCTTGTGAATGAAGCTCTCAATAATCTCGAAGCTATCATACAATCCATTGCTCGCGATTATCCATTGACAGAGATAAAATTGCTTTCCACTTTGCCAGTTAATGAAGGCGAGGAGTATAAGCAGACAGTCTATATCCGCACGAATGAAAAAATTCAGAAATGGAATCAAGCCTATCAAGAGCTTGCTTCTGCCTATATGCAGGTGGAATTTTTGTCAGTTTTTGATAGTTTGACAGACCAAGCAGGCCAACTCAAAAAAGACTATACAACTGATGGACTGCACCTCAGTGTTGCTGGTTATCAGGTTTTGACAAAAGCCTTGAAAGGCTATCTTTACTAAATAGCTAAATAAAGTTAAATTTGAGCATAATATCTTGTAAAAAATTCTAAAATCCTTTAAAATAAAAAGTGATGGAGGAATTTATGAATGTAAATCAGATTGTACGGATTATTCCTACTTTAAAAGTTAATAATAGAAAATTAAATGAAACATTTTATATTGAAACCCTTGGCATGAAGGCCTTGTTAGAAGAATCAGCCTTTCTGTCACTAGGCGACCAAACAGGTCTTGAAAAGCTGGTTTTAGAAGAAGCTCCAAGTATGCGCACTCGTAAGGTAGAGGGAAGAAAAAAACTAGCTAGATTGATTGTCAAGGTGGAAAATCCCTTGGAAATCGAAGGACTCTTATCTAAAACAGATTCGATTCATCAATTATATAAGGGGCAAAATGGCTACGCTTTTGAAATTTTTTCACCAGAAGATGATTTGATTTTGATTCATGCGGAAGATGATAGAGCAAGTCTAGTAGAAGTAGAAGAAAATCCTGAATTTCAAACAGATTTGGAATCAATTTCTTTAAGTAAATTTGAGATTTCTATGGAATTACACCTCCCAACGGATGTAGATAGTTTCTTGGAACTATCTGAAATTGGGGCGTCACTTGATTTTATCCCAGCTCAGGGTCAAGACTTGACTGTGGATAATGCCGTTACTTGGGACTTATCTATGCTCAAGTTCTTGGTTAATGAATTAGACATAGCAAGTCTACGCCAGAAATTTGAGTCTACCGAATATTTTATTCCTAAGTCTGAAAAATTCTTCCTTGGTAAAGATAGAAATAATGTTGAATTGTGGTTTGAAGAAGTATGAAGTGGACCAAGATTATTAAAAAAATAGAAGACCAAATCGAGGCAGGGATCTATCCCGGAGCCTCTTTTGCTTATTTTAAGGACAATCAATGGACGGAGTTCTATTTAGGCCAGAGTGACCCAGAGCATGGCTTGCAGACTGAGGCAGGACTAGTTTATGACCTAGCTAGTGTCAGCAAGGTTGTTGGGGTTGGCACCGTTTTTACCTTCTTGTGGGAAAAAGGTCAATTAGATATTGACAGACCGGTAACAGATTTTTTAGCTGAGAGTGATTATCCAGACATCACTATTCGCCAGCTCTTAACCCATACTACAAATCTTGATCCTTTTATTCCCAATCGAGACCTTTTAACAGCTTCTGAATTAAAGGAAGCGATGTTTCATCTCAAGAGACGAAGTCAGCCAGCCTTTCTTTATTCAGATGTCCATTTTTTGCTTTTGGGCTTTATTTTGGAAAGAATCTTTAATCAAGAACTGGATGTAATTTTACAAGAACAAGTTTGGAAACCGTGGGGAATGACGGAAACCCAATTTGGACCTGTTGAGCTTGCTGTTCCAACAGTTAGAGGTGTCGAGGCAGGTCTGGTACATGATCCCAAGGCTCGCCTCTTGGGCAGACATGCAGGTAGTGCTGGTTTGTTTTCGACTGTAAAGGATTTACAAATCTTTTTAGAACACTATTTAGCAGATGATTTTGCAAGAGATTTGAGTCAAAATTTTTCACCTTTGGATGACAAGGAACGTTCTTTGGCATGGAATTTGGCAGGAGATTGGCTAGACCATACGGGCTATACAGGTACCTTTATCATGTGGAATCGTCAGAAGCAAGAAGCGGCCATTTTCCTATCGAATCGTACCTATGAAAAGGATGAGAGGGCTCAATGGATTGTAGACCGCAATCAAGTGATGAACTTGATTCGCAAAGAAGAGTAAGGAGAGACATGTCAAATAGTTTAAAAGGGACTTTACTAACAGTTGTGGCAGGGATAGCTTGGGGCTTGTCAGGAACGAGTGGCCAATACCTGATGGCACACGGAATTTCAGCTCTGGTCTTGACCAACTTGCGCCTTTTAATCGCTGGTGGAATTCTCATGCTCTTGGCTTATGCCACTGCAAAGGATAAAATGCTGGCCTTTTTAACGGATAAGAAGAGTTTGCTGTCTCTTCTTATTTTTGCTCTAATTGGTCTATTTCTCAATCAATTTGCCTATCTAACTGCTATTCAGGAGACCAATGCAGGTACCGCGACAGTACTTCAGTATGTTTGTCCTGTCGGAATTTTGATTTATAGCTGTATCAAGGATAAGGTGGTACCGACACTGGGAGAGATAGGTTCTATCATATTAGCCATTGGAGGGACCTTCCTGATCGCCACTCATGGGCAGTTGGACCAGTTATCTATGACACCTTCGGGACTGTTCTGGGAGCTCTTTTCTGCTCTGACTTACGCCCTGTATATCATTTTGCCCATAACCTTGATTAAGAAGTGGGGGAGCAGTTTGGTCATTGGTGTGGGAAGGGTCATAGCAGGTTTGGTTGCCCTTCCTTTTACAGGAGTTCTACAGACTGCTATCCCAACTAGTCTTGATTTTCTCCTCGCTTTTGCGGGCATTATCCTTATCGGGACTGTCTTTGCCTATACAGCTTTCCTTAAAGGAGCCAGTCTGATAGGACCGGTCAAGTCAAGCTTGTTGGCTTCAATTGAGCCAATATCGGCGGTTTTCTTTGCCTTCCTAATCATGAATGAACAATTTTATCCCATTGATTTTCTTGGTATGGCAATGATATTGTTTGCTGTAACCCTGATTTCTTTGAAAGATTTACTCTTAGAAAAATAAAAAGACTCTTTGTCGTCCGTGACAGAGAGTTTTTGCCTAGTATTTTATACTCAATGAAAATCAAAGAGCAAACTAGGAAACTAGCCGCAGACTGTACTTGAGTACGGCAAGGCGACGTTGACGCGGTTTGAAGAGATTTTCGAAGAGTATTAATTGTTTTCAAGATAAAATTCAAAACGTTCGCCTACATATTGACTTTTTACGTATTCAAAAGCAGTACCATCTTCTAGGTAGGAAACCTGAGTCAGACCAAGAATAGCATGTCCTTTTTCAACTTCTAAATAGTGGGCGATTTTTTCCTTAGCAAGGCGAGCATAGATGGTCTGATGTGATTTACCAATACGGTAGCCATGTTTTTGCAGTGTTTGGAAGAAATGACTAGTGATTTCTTCTTTTTTAAAGTCCTTAATGAATTTTTCAGGAATAGAAGCAACTTCATAAACCAGAGGAACTTTGTCGGCATAGCGGACCCGCTCCATTCGGATAATATTTTCGGTAGGAGAAATTCCTAGCTTGGCAACTTCCTGCTCATTGGGAATGGTTTTTCTGTAGGAAATGAGCTGGCTAGAGGGTACTTTACCTTGGGACTTAACAATTTCAGTAAAACTGGTTGTCCCTCGCATCTTTTCTTGTACCCGAGTACTGGACACAAAGGTGCCACTTCCAACTCTGCGCTCTAAAACACCTTCTTCAACCAATAGAGATACGGCTTGGCGGAGGGTCATGCGGCTGACCGAAAACTGCTCTGCTAAATCTCTTTCACTGGGAAGCCTCTCACCAATAGCCCAACGGTGCTCGTCAATATCCTTTTTAATCTGATCGTGGATTTTCATATAAGCAGGTAGCATATTTTTCACTTCATTTCTATCTTTTCTCTATTGTACCCCAATAAACTAGAAAAAGTCAAACTTCGCCTTGTTTATACTCTTCGAAAATCTCTTCAAACCACGTCAGCTCTATCTGCAACCTCAAAGCAGTGCTTTGAGCAACCTACGGCTAGCTTCCTA
>NZ_VMLT01000047.1:0-13023 GCF_013276815.1 Streptococcus sp. 1055
CAGATTTCCTATTTTCACTCTAACCTTTTAACGTCCTCATATCTTGTATAAACGAGGAAAGATGTAGGACTTATCCCGTGAGGTCTCATGAGCGCTGAAAGCGTAGTAACAAGGAATCATGAGAAGTCAGCCGAACCCATAGTAGTGAGGAAACTTCTGTAATGGAAGTGGAGCGAAGGGGTGAATACTCAAACAGTCTGGGGAGAGACTGTTTGAAGGGTGCTACGAAAAAGATAGGGTAAGGTGAAATTATAGCGGGATGAAATAAGATATGAACAAATTGATTGGGGGAATTAAATCGCTTTCTATCGATGTTTTAGAAGATACAGTGCCCTAGTCCAACTTCAATATACTATAAAAGAACAGATGGAAGCAATTATGATTGACTTCTATCTTTAAAATAAATGGTCTGATAGGAAAAATGTGTCCTCTCATAAAATATAGGATAGTACGGATGGAAGGCTTTTGTAGACTGGAGGACGAAGGAGTTTAGAAACTCTCGTTAAAAGTTAGTTGAGTCGGAGTATGGTGGTGTGGATAATTATCAAAAATTATTTCCAAATCGAAATAGTTGACAATTAGAACGATGAGTGTTACAATTATTTTATTCATTTCGATATCGAAATAAATTGGAGGTGTTATGAAAGATAGTCATTTGCTAGCCCATCATATTCGTTTGTTGAATGGGCGGATTTTTCAAAAGTTACTGAGTCAAGATCCTGAGGCTCTTTATAGGGGTGAACAGGGCAAGATTTTAGCGGTTTTATGGAATAGTGAAACTGGCTGCGCAACTGCGACAGATATCGCGCTTGCGACTGGGCTTGCGAATAATACGCTGACAACTATGATAAAAAAGCTAGAGGAACAAAAGCTTGTAATTGTTAGTCCGTGTGGAAAAGACAAGCGTAAGAAGTATTTAGTTTTAACGGAGTTAGGCAAGTCCCAGAAAGAAGTGGGGCATCGTGTCAGTCAGAAATTGGATACTATCTTTTACAAAGGATTTTCAGAGGAAGAAATTCACCAATTTAAAGGTTTTCAAGAAAGAATTTTGGCGAATCTGAAAGAGAAGGGAAATGAGATTTAGAATATGTCACAACAAGTGAAAAATGCTCAAACCTATACATCCATGCCATTCAAGACGGACGAGTTGCTGAGGCTCAAGCCCAGTCTGTAGGGGATACCTATATCCAACATTCGACAGGTGTTCCTGACGGGAAAGAAGAATTTGAAGCCTTCTTTGCAGATTTCTTTGAGCGTCATCCAGAGCGTCAGATTAAGATTGTCCGCACCATTGAGGATGGCAATCTGGTCTTTGTTCATGTTCATCAATATCTGAAGGGTGGAGAAGATCAATTGGTGACGACGGATACTTTCCGTGCGGATGAGAATGGTCGTATTGTTGAGCATTGGGATGTCATTGACTACTATCGAACACCTGAAAATGACCAACTAGATCAAATTTTTGGAGATTTTGAAATCAAGGATTTGGATAAGAAAGCAGAAAATAAAAAGCTGGTTCGCCGTTTCTTGACAGAAATTTTCCAAAATGGGGAGCTAGAGCAGTGGAGTGATTATGTGGCAGACGATTTGATTCAGCATAATCATGAGATTGGACAAGGAAGTGCTGCTTATAAAAACTATGTGGCTGAATATAGTGTCACTTTTGACTTTATTTTCCAACTCTTAGGACAAGGAAATTATGTGGTTAGCTATGGTCAGACTCAGATTGATGGCCTTGCTTATGCCCAGTACAATATCTTCCGTTTAGAAAATGGAAAAATTGTGGAGCATTGGGACAATAAGGAAGTCATGCCTAAGGTAGAAGACATGACCAATCGAGGAAAGTTTTAAAATGAGGACAAAGAATGATTGAATACAAAAATGTAGCCTTGCGCTACACAGAAAAAGATGTCTTGAGAGATGTCAATTTACGGATTGATAATGGGGAATTTATGGTTTTAGTTGGGCCTTCTGGATCCGGTAAAACGACCATGATTAAGATGATTAACCGTCTCTTGGAACCGACTGATGGAAATATTTATATGGATGGCAAGCGCATCAAAGACTATGACGAGCGGGAGCTTCGTCTGTCTACTGGTTATGTTTTACAGGCCATTGCTCTCTTTCCCAATCTAACGGTTGAGGAAAATATTGCCCTGATTCCTGAGATGAAGGGCTGGACTAAGGAAGAAATTGCTCAGAAAACAGAAGAGCTCTTGGCTAAGGTTGGTTTACCAGTATCCGAGTATGGGCATCGACTTCCAAGTGAGCTATCTGGTGGAGAACAGCAACGGGTTGGAATTGTTCGTGCTATGATTGGTCAGCCTAAGATTCTCCTCATGGATGAACCTTTTTCGGCTCTTGATGCTATTTCGAGAAAACAGTTGCAGATTCTGACGAAAGAATTGCATAAAGAATTTGGGATGACAACGATTTTTGTAACCCATGATACGGATGAAGCTCTGAAATTGGCGGACCGTATTGCTGTCTTGCAGGATGGAGAGATTCGCCAGGTGGCGAATTCCGAGACTATTTTAAAAGCTCCTGCAACAGATTTTGTAGCAGACTTGTTTGGAGGTAGTGTTCATGACTAATTTAATTGCAACTTTTCAGGATCGTTTTAGTGATTGGTTGACAGCTCTATCTCAACATTTGCAGTTGTCACTTTTGACACTGTTACTAGCTATTTTTATCGCGATTCCCTTAGCGGTATTTCTTCGTTATCATGAAAAGATGGCGGACTGGGTCTTGCAGATTGCAGGGATTTTCCAGACCATCCCGTCATTGGCCTTGTTGGGACTCTTTATCCCCTTGATGGGAATTGGAACCTTGCCTGCATTGACAGCTCTAGTGATCTATGCGATTTTTCCGATTTTGCAAAATACCATCACTGGACTCAAGGGAATTGATCCGAGTCTGCAAGAGGCTGGGATTGCCTTTGGGATGACCAGATGGGAACGTCTCAAGAAATTCGAAATTCCACTGGCCATGCCGGTTATCATGTCTGGGATTCGGACTGCAGCTGTCTTGGTTATCGGTACGGCAACCTTGGCTGCCTTGATTGGTGCAGGGGGACTGGGTTCCTTTATCCTTTTGGGAATTGACCGTAATAATGCCAGTCTGATTTTGATTGGGGCACTTTCTTCTGCAGTGCTAGCCATTGCCTTTAACTTCCTACTAAAAGTGATGGAAAAAGCAAAATTGCGGACGATTTTTTCTGGTTTTGCCTTGGTGACCTTATTGCTTGGTTTGTCTTATAGTCCAGCTCTTTTGGCTCAAAAAGAGAAAGAGAACTTGGTCATTGCTGGGAAATTGGGACCAGAACCAGAAATTTTGGCCAATATGTATAAACTCCTCATTGAAGAAAATACCAGTATGACTGCGACTGTTAAACCGAATTTTGGGAAAACAAGCTTCCTCTATGAAGCTCTGAAAAAAGGCGATATTGACATCTATCCTGAATTTACAGGAACGGTGACTGAAAGTTTACTTCAGCCATCACCGAAAGTGAGTCATGAGCCAGAGCAGGTTTATGATGTAGCGCGTGATGGTATTGCCAAACAGGATCATCTAGCCTATCTCAAACCCATGTCTTATCAAAATACCTATGCTGTAGCTGTTCCGAAAAAGATTGCTCAAGAATATGGCTTGAAGACCATTTCGGACTTGAAAAAAGTGGAAGGGCAGCTGAAGGCAGGTTTTACTCTCGAGTTTAATGACCGTGAAGACGGAAATAAGGGCTTGCAGTCAATGTATGGTCTCAATCTTAATGTGGCGACCATGGAGCCAGCCCTTCGCTATCAGGCAATTCAGTCAGGTGATATTCAAATCACGGATGCCTATTCAACCGATGCAGAGTTGGCACGTTATGATTTACAGGTATTGGACGATGACAAACAACTCTTCCCACCTTATCAAGGGGCTCCACTGATGAAAGAAGCTCTTCTCAAGAAACATCCAGAGTTGGAAACAGTTCTCAATAAATTGGCTGGTAAAATTACTGAAAGCCAGATGAGCCAGCTCAACTATCAAGTCGGTGTTGAAGGAAAGTCAGCGGAACAAGTAGCCAAGGAATTTCTACAAGAACAAGGTTTGTTGAAGAAATGATGGGGTAGAGACTTTAAACATACTGAACTCAACTTCCTTAAACGACTAGATAAAAGAATGCTCAGACAATTTCGTCTGGGCTTTTTTGATGTGAGAATGACTGAATGTCACTTAAAATGGAAAGAAAGAGAAAATTTTCATGATTTTCTAAAATTTTACTGTAAAGACAGTTGACTATTCATAAAATAGGTGTATAATATTTTGTGAACTACTTAACAAATAAGGGGTTTCAGCTCATGTCGACTAAGGTTAGAAATCTTGTGTATAGGCAGTTCATTATCTAATAGAGCGTTGCGTCCGAAAGTCTATCCAGACACGGCTCTTTAAAAACAAAAGGAGAAATGATGCATACTTATTTGCAAAAGAAAATTGAAAATATCAAAACAACCCTAGGTGAAATGTCAGGTGGTTACCGTCGTATGGTTGCGGCTATGGCTGATTTAGGATTTTCAGGAACTATGAAGGCTATCTGGGATGACCTCTTTGCCCATCGTAGTTTTGCCCAGTGGATTTATTTGCTGGTTTTAGGAAGTTTTCCTCTCTGGCTGGAGTTGGTTTACGAACATCGTATTGTTGACTGGATTGGGATGATTTGTAGCTTGACAGGGATTATCTGTGTAATCTTTGTATCGGAAGGTCGAGCAAGTAATTATCTTTTTGGCTTGATTAACTCTGTTATTTACCTTATTTTGGCCCTACAGAAAGGCTTTTATGGTGAGGTGCTGACGACACTTTACTTCACAGTCATGCAGCCAATTGGACTTCTAGTTTGGATTTATCAGGCACAGTTTAAGAAGGAAAAGCAGGAGTTTGTCGCGCGTAAACTGGACGGCAAGGGCTGGACAAAGTATCTTTCCATTAGTGTGCTTTGGTGGTTGGCCTTTGGCTTCATTTATCAGTCTATTGGTGCCAATCGTCCCTATCGTGATTCAATCACAGATGCAACCAATGGGGTAGGGCAAATCCTCATGACAGCTGTTTACCGTGAACAGTGGATATTCTGGGCGGCTACCAATGTCTTTTCAATCTATCTCTGGTGGGGAGAAAGCCTGCAAATTCAAGGGAAATATCTAATTTATCTCATTAACAGTCTAGTTGGTTGGTATCAATGGAGCAAGGCAGCTAAGCAGAATACTGATTTACTTAACTAGGAAAAGATGTTTGAAAGTGCTGTTTTGAGATTTCGATTAAAACAGATATAGTTGATAATCAAGGATTTATAGTATGAAAAAGAGGATCGGCGGGTCCTCTTTTGTTGTTGAAAAGATAAAAAACTCAGTAACCTAGAAATAAGACAACTGAGCTTTACTCTATATTCAATTTTTAGGAATGAGAAGGTCTAGATAAAATTGGACAACTTCCTGGTCTGTGAAATCTTGACCTTTTTTGAGCCACCAGGTCAATGTCTCGATAAAGTTGGACATGACCAAGTGTTGGAGGTAAGAAGTAGGCAGATTAGGGTGGGCTTCTTTTAAATTATCAGCTAGCACGGAATAGACATGGTGTTCTAGCTCTTTATGGAGTTGACGGAGGAAGTAGTCATTTTTGGAAAATAGCAGACTGGTGATATGGTCTTGGTTTTTATGAAAATGGAGAAAGAGGTGGGCGAGGTAGTCCTCGGTTGAAATGGCTTGCTCTCTTTCAAAAAGATGATGGAAGAGGTAGCGGCAGAGCTGGTCCAGAAGAAGCTCCTTACTCTCATAGTGACAGTAAAAGGTGGATCGTCCCACATCTGCGAGATCAATGATATCCTGAACAGTAGTGGTCTCGTAGCCCTTAGCATTCAAAAGTTGTATAAAAGCTTGATAGATGGCTTTTTTGGTTTTGCTGATACGGCGGTCAATGTTAGTCATATGGACACTTAAGGCAAATTGTTCAGAACTGAATAAAGCTGACCTTTTGCTTCTATCCTTTCTTTGAGTTTTAGTGGATAATGATAATGAACAAGGTGTTCATAAATCTATTATAACAAAGGAATGAGAAATATGAAGGCAAAATATGCTGCTTGGGTGGCTTTTTTCTTAAATTTGACTTATGCCATTGTTGAGTTTATTGCAGGTGGAATATTTGGTTCTAGCGCTGTTCTTGCTGACTCTGTGCATGACTTGGGAGATGCGATTGCAATTGGAATATCAGCTTTTTTAGAAACAATCTCCAATCGTGAAGAAGACAATCAGTACACCTTGGGCTATAAGCGGTTTAGCCTGCTAGGAGCCTTGGTAACAGCTGTGATTCTCGTAACGGGCTCTGTTCTAGTCATTTTGGAAAATGTCACGAAGATTTTGCATCCGCAACCAGTCAATGATGAGGGGATTCTCTGGTTAGGAATTATTGCGATTACTATCAATCTGTTAGCGAGTCTGGTGGTTGGTAAGGGAAAGACAAAGAATGAGTCTATTCTGAGTCTGCATTTTCTGGAAGATACGCTAGGGTGGGTAGCTGTTATCCTGATGGCGATTGTTCTTCGATTTACGGACTGGTATATCCTAGATCCTCTTTTGTCCCTTGTCATTTCTTTCTTTATTCTTTCAAAAGCCCTTCCACGTTTTTGGTCTACACTCAAGATTTTCTTGGATGCTGTGCCAGAAGGTCTTGATATCAAGCAAGTAAAGAGTGGCCTGGAGCGATTGGACAATGTGGCCAGCCTTAATCAGCTTAATCTCTGGACTATGGATGCTTTGGAAAAAAATGCCATTGTCCATGTTTGTCTAAAAGAAATGGAACATATGGAAACTTGTAAAGAGTCTATTCGAATTTTCCTAAAAGATTGTGGTTTTCAAAATATTACCATTGAAATTGATGCTGACCTAGAAACTCACCAAACCCATAAGCGAAAGGTGTGTGACTTGGAACGGAGTTATGAGCATCAACATTAGAAAAAAGTGAAAAATACTTGGGTACTATCTTATTTGGAATAGAGTAATTTCTTTATTATTTAAATATTTCAAAAATTGGTAAGAGAAGAGCATTGTATAAACTCCAGATATATGATTGTTAATGATAAAAATTTTTCGATTAGGTGCAAAATGCTTGACTTGGAGTCAACTCAAAGTTATATAATAAGATAAGTGAGTTAGAGTAGCTTAAACTCAGTGAATGAAAGGAGAGGAGGTTAGCCTATGAATATTAAATCTGCCAGTGATTTGTTGGGAATTTCAGCGGATACGATTCGGTATTATGAACGGGTTGGTCTTGTGCCACCGATTACTCGTACTGCAACTGGGATTCGTGATTTTCAAGATCAGGATATAGAAGCGCTGGAATTTATTAAGTGTTTTCGTTCGACAGGTGTCTCTGTAGACAGTTTAGTTGACTATATGTCGCTCTACCAAAAGGGGGATGAAACGCGAGAGGAGAGGCTTGGTATTTTAGAAGAGGAAAAGAAAAAATTAGAGGAGCGCTTGTCTCAGTTACAGACGGCTTTAAATCGCTTAAATCTCAAAATTAAACTTTATAAGGAAGGAAAATTTTAAATGAAATCAGCAGTATATACAAAGGCAGGTCAGGTTGGACTTGCTAGCATTGAACGTCCGCAAATAATAGAAGCGGATGATGTGATTATTCGTGTGGTTCGTGCGTGCGTTTGTGGTTCAGATTTATGGAGGTACCGTAATCCAGAAACGAAAGCTGGACACAAAAATAGTGGACACGAAGCGATTGGGATTGTTGAAGAAGCTGGGGAAGCCATTACGACGGTGAAACCAGGTGATTTTGTGATTGTCCCTTTTACACATGGATGTGGTGAGTGTGATGCCTGTCTTGCTGGATTTGACGGTTCTTGCGACAATCATATTGGCAATAATTTGGGGGGTGATTTTCAGGCAGAATATATTCGCTTCCACTATGCAAACTGGGCGCTGGTTAAAATCCCTGGTCAACCTTCTGACTATACAGAAGGGATGCTCAAGTCCCTTTTGACTCTTGCAGATGTCATGCCGACAGGCTATCATGCGGCGCGTGTTGCAAATGTTCAAAAAGGGGACAAGGTTGTTGTTATCGGTGATGGGGCTGTTGGTCAATGTGCTGTCATCGCGGCTAAGATGCGTGGAGCATCACAAATTATCCTTATGAGCCGTCATGAAGACCGTCAAAAGATGGCTATGGAGTCAGGTGCGACAGCTGTTGTTGCAGAACGTGGTCAAGAAGGAATTACCAAGGTGCGTGAAATCCTCGGTGGAGGAGCAGACGCAGCACTTGAATGTGTTGGTACGGAGGCTGCTATAGAACAGGCGCTAGGTGTTCTTCATAATGGAGGGCGTATGGGCTTTGTAGGAGTCCCACACTATAATAATCGTGCTCTTGGTTCGACATTTATTCAAAATATCTCTGTAGCAGGTGGGGCAGCTTCTGCTACAACATACGATAAGCAATTTTTACTAAAAGCCGTCCTTGATGGTGATATCAATCCAGGTCGCGTCTTTACTTCAAGTTATAAACTGGAAGATATCGACCAAGCCTACAAAGATATGGATGAACGTAAGACAATTAAGTCTATGATTGTAATCGAATAAAAAACGAATAGGAGTTTTAGAACTCTATTCGTTTTTTATGTTATCCTATTCTTGATTTAGGGTACTTTCTCTTAATGTCAGTCTGGTTCCCAGCATGGTCAGGCTAGGAATTTTGCGACCGTGGAGGACTTCCTTGTTAAGAATATCCATACCTGCTCGCCCCATTTCTTCAGTATAAACTGTAATACTAGAGAGGGGAGGATAGACCTGTTTGGTCAGACTGGTGTCGTTGAATGAAATGAGGCTGACGCGATCTGGCAGACTGATTCCAGCTTCTTGGAGTGCACGAAGGGCACCGATGGCTAAACTATCGCTGGCTGCGAAAAATGCTGGTGGGAGTTGGTCTCCCAAGTTCTGAATGGCTTCCTTCATCAAGTCATAGCCAGACTGGGCAGTAAAGTTTCCTTGAAAGACCAGTTCATCATGATAGCTTCCTTTTGCTTGACTGTAGTTTCTGAAATTTTCCAGCCGCTTATCCTCAATGATTTCTTCTTGGTCAGTTGTTTCTTCAAGGCCTGTTAGAATCCCGATACGGTCCATTCCTTGGCTGAGGAAATAATCGACAACCTGTTTTATGGCAGTGTAAAAGTCCGTAATAATACAAGTATGCCCCAGGGAAAGTGTATCACTGTCTAGAAAGACCAGGGGTTTTTGGTATTCTTCAAAGGCAGAAATCTGAGCTCGGCTAAATTTTCCGATGCAGAGAATCCCAATCACTTCCTCGCTTAAGGTAAAAGGATGGTCATTAAAATAGCGCAAGATATCATAGTCCAACTCTTGGGCTCTTTTTTCTATTCCTAGGCGAATCTGGTAGTAGTAGAGGTCGTCCAGCTCCCCTTGTTCGCTGACCCATTGGATAATGGCAATCTTTTGCTTGGGTTTGTGGGACTCGCCTGTCTTGAGGTGCTTGGTGTAGCCCAGCTCTTCAGCAATGGTTAAAATACGGTGTCTGGTTTCTTCTGTAACAGATAGGCTCTGGTCGCGATTGAGGACGCGGGATACGGTCGCGATAGAGACAGAGGCTAGCTGTGCAATGTCTTTTAAGGTAGCCATAAATCCTCCTTGATTAGGTTAGTATATCATATTTTTCTTCTTTTTACTGATATTTTACTAAAATTTTAGTAAAAAGGATTGACCTTGGGAAATTCCTTGGATACAATAGAAAGAAAACGATTACACGTTAAGATGGCTTAACGGACAGTCAAAGGAGAATTCATATGGCACAACATCTTACTACTGAAGTCCTTCGCAAAGACTTTCTTGCTGTTTTTGGTCAAGAAGCAGACCAAACCTTCTTTTCACCAGGCCGCATTAATTTGATTGGTGAACACACAGACTACAACGGTGGGCACGTTTTTCCTGCTGCTATTTCCTTGGGAACTTACGGTGCAGCTCGTAAGCGTGACGACCAAGTTTTGCGTTTCTACTCAGCTAACTTTGAGGACAAGGGCATTATCGAAGTGCCTCTCGCTGACCTCAAGTTTGAAAAAGAGCACAACTGGACCAATTATCCAAAAGGAGTTCTTCATTTCTTGCAAGAAGCTGGACATGTGATTGACAAAGGTTTTGATTTTTATGTTTATGGGAATATCCCAAATGGTGCTGGTTTGTCTTCTTCAGCATCCTTGGAGCTCTTGACAGGAGTCGTGGCAGAGCATCTCTTTGATTTAAAACTAGACCGTTTGGATTTGGTTAAAATCGGAAAACAAACAGAAAACAACTTTATCGGAGTCAACTCTGGCATTATGGACCAATTTGCTATTGGTATGGGGGCTGACCAACGTGCTATTTACTTAGATACCAATACTTTAGAATACGACTTGGTGCCACTTGATTTGAAGGACAATGTCGTTGTTATTATGAACACCAATAAACGTCGTGAACTAGCAGACTCTAAGTACAATGAACGCCGTGCTGAGTGTGAAAAAGCAGTGGAAGAATTGCAAGTTGCCTTAGATATTCAGACCTTGGGTGAATTGGACGAGTGGGCATTTGACCAATACAGCTATCTGATTAAAGATGAAAATCGTTTGAAACGTGCTCGCCATGCTGTGCTTGAAAACCAACGTACCCTTAAAGCTCAAGCAGCCCTTCAAGCAGGAGATTTGGAAACATTTGGTCGTTTGATGAATGCTTCTCACGTTTCTCTTGAGCATGATTATGAAGTAACTGGTTTGGAATTGGATACTCTTGTTCACACAGCTTGGGCACAAGAAGGAGTTCTCGGTGCTCGCATGACAGGGGCAGGTTTTGGCGGCTGTGCCATTGCCTTGGTGCAAAAAGATACTGTTGAGTCCTTTAAGGAAGCTGTTGGCAAACACTACGAGGAAGTAGTTGGCTACGCTCCAAGCTTCTATATCGCTGAAGTTGCAGGTGGCACTCGCGTCCTTGACTAGTCAAAAGGAGGCTCTATTGTGACCTTAGTAGATAAATTTGTAACACATGTCATTTCTGAAAGTTCATTTGAGGAAATGGATCGAATCTACCTGACCAATCGTGTTTTGGCACGAGTGGGAGAAGGTGTTTTGGAAGTTGAGACCAATCTGGATAAATTGATTGACCTCAAGGACCAGCTAGTTGAGGAAGCCGTTCGATTAGAGACGATTGAGGATAGTCAGACTGCGCGTGAAATCCTTGGTGCTGAATTGATGGACTTGGTGACCCCTTGTCCGAGTCAGGTCAATCGTGACTTCTGGGAAACCTATGCCAGATCTCCTGAGCAAGCGATAGAGGATTTCTACCAACTCAGTCAGAAAAATGACTACATCAAACTCAAGGCCATTGCTAAAAATATCGCTTATCGTGTTCCATCTGATTATGGAGAACTTGAAATTACCATCAATCTCTCTAAGCCTGAAAAGGATCCGAAAGAGATTGCGGTAGCCAAGTTGGTGCAAGCTAGTAATTATCCTCAGTGTCAACTTTGTTTAGAGAATGAGGGTTACCATGGTCGGGTCAACCACCCAGCTCGCAGCAACCACCGGATTATCCGTTTTGAAATGGTTGGTCAGGAATGGGGTTTCCAGTATTCGCCCTATGCTTACTTTAATGAGCATTGTATCTTTTTAGATGGCCAGCATCGTCCCATGGCCATTAGTCGTCAGAGTTTTGAACGTCTGTTGGCTATCGTAGAGCAGTTTCCAGGATATTTTGCTGGATCTAATGCCGACCTGCCGATTGTGGGGGGCTCTATTCTAACTCATGATCATTATCAGGGAGGCCGTTACGTATTTCCTATGGAATTGGCTCCCTTGCAAAAGACTTTCTCTTTTACTGGTTTTGAGCAGGTCAAGGCTGGGATTGTCAAGTGGCCCATGTCAGTGTTGCGTTTGACTTCGGATTCCAAAGAGGATTTGATTAACTTAGCTGATAAGATTTTCCAGGAATGGCGTCAGTATTCAGATTCTAGTGTGCAGATTTTAGCAGAGACAGACGGGACACCGCATCACACCATCACACCAATAGCGCGTAAGCGTGATGGACAGTTTGAGTTGGACTTGGTCTTGCGAGACAATCAGACTTCAGCAGAGCATCCTGATGGCATCTATCATCCCCACAAGGATGTCCAACATATCAAGAAGGAAAATATCGGCTTGATTGAGGTCATGGGCTTGGCAATCTTGCCACCACGTCTGAAAGAAGAAGTAGAGCAAGTCGCTAGCTATCTTGTAGGAGAAGCTGTTACAGTTGCCGATTATCATCAGGAGTGGGCAGACCAACTCAAATCCCAACATCCAGACCTAACGGATAAAGAAAAAGCCCTTGCAATCGTCAAGGACTCTGTGGGTGCTATCTTTGTGCGTGTACTTGAGGATGCAGGAGTCTACAAGCAGACAGAACAAGGGCAGACAGCCTTTATGCGCTTTGTGGAACATGTCGGAATTTCACTAGACTAGGAGCTTTCTCCTTGCACAGTCCTATAAAAAGTAGTATCATAGTGTCGTTTGAAATATCAGGAGGAAACGATGAAAGACTTTCATTTTGACGCTATATCTGCCTTTGAAAATTACGAAATTGAAAAAATGAGAGATGGTCACGTTGTGGTGACGACCAAAGTAGTGAACTCGTCGCTCAATTACTATGGCAATGCCCATGGTGGCTATCTATTCACGCTATGTGACCAAATCAGTGGTTTGGTGGTTATCTCGCTGGGACTTGATGGAGTGACGCTTCAGTCCTCTATCAACTATCTCAAGGCAGGAAAACTAGACGATGTGCTGACTATTATAGTTGCTTAGTTTCAAACAAGCATGTTATAATAAAGCTATGGCATATAGTACAGATTTTAAACAGCGAGCATTAGATTACATCAAAGAGGGGCACAGCCATGTCGAGGCAGCCAAGGTTTTTGATGTTGGCGTCAGAACTCTCTTCACGTGGGAAAAGAACTTACGTGAACAAGGAC
>NZ_VMLT01000048.1:0-10806 GCF_013276815.1 Streptococcus sp. 1055
TTGATTTCATATTACTATTGTATAATGCTTTTTTATTTTAGTCTAGTCTAACAATTCATACCTTTGTATCTCTTTTGTTGTTTCTTCTTTTTTATCATTATCAACCCCAACAGTCACAAAGTTTACTCCAATAAATATAACCATGTAAAACAATACCAAGGCAAAGCCCAAACCCTTTAATAACTTCATTTTCTTTTCTCTACTTTCTTTTTTTGTGTTAGTCTTTTTAGTTTATCTTAATTATATATACTCTTAAAACCCAAGGGGTAAAAATCCCCCCTTACAATCCTACCATTTCATCAAGCCAGCTAGAGAAATTGGCTTCCTTTGTATCTTCCTCATTCCATTCAAAATCTTCCAAGTATGTTCTATTAGTGATTAGTTTGACACGTTTGTTTTGGTATTGGGGATCTAAATAGAATAGGGGGTCTCTTCACTATACAAGTTAGCGAGGACCCGAACTCTTTTCCTATACTCTACTCGTTTTATTGGACCACTTTTTGAGACAATTCTAGTGTATATGTTTTATACAATTGATGGCAAGTTTGATTCTCTCCTATTTTAATCAAGGAAACACAAGGTAAGACAAGTCCTGACCAGATAGACTCTAGTATTTCCTCACGATTTGAATGTTCTTCTAACTTGGCAACAATCTGAGGAGCCATCTTATAGTAGGATTCAATTTCCTCCTGACCACCATCTTTAAAAGCTAGATAAGAATCCCTGAATTTTCGCAAAGTCATCAATTCATCACAGTCATCTGCCAATCCCTTGTAAGTTACAGCTGCTTCTGTCAAATAACTACCTCTTTGTTCAATCTGATAGTAAGCATCTGGTTCACCAAAAAATCCAGTTCTAGAGTGCACATATCTCTCTGCATCACTCCTACGTTGAAAAACAGCTACTTCTCTTCCCTTACGATATACAATAAATTCCATTTCTTTTACCTCCCTATCTTACAATATTTAATAATTCCTCATAACTTGAAACCACATCATAGATGTGCTGGTCATTAATCAATCCAGCTTGAGCTAACGCTTTAAAATGAGCACGCGCACAGGAAATTTTTGCTTGCTCAGCTTGTTTTAATTGAAGACTAGACATAGATCCTTTCGTTTCTGCAACAAAATAGATATGTTTGACACTACCTTCACGGAAGGCGATTGCCCAGTCAGGGTTATAGTTCCCAAGCGGAGTCGCAATACTGAACTTCCCTGGTAGCTTCACATAAACACGAACATCCTCGTATTGTTCCAAAGATTCTTTAAAGGTCTTCTCCGTATTGGAATCAACTTTTACAAAATTGTAAATCCCTTTTTTGGATTCAAGTAAGTGATCATCTGATCTGTTAGCAGTTTCAGGATTGTCATAAAACAAGTCCATATCATACTCTTCATTTAACACATTATACTGGATATGCTTGATAATTTGACTTGCTTTTTGTTCATTAATGAGCTTTGAAACCTTAAGAATAAACTCTTCAGGATTTTGTTTAAACTTGTCAAATTGGTAGACATAGATTTTACTTAATATTTCCGCAACCAATTTACGAGTTAAACCAGTCTGTTCAGCAATCTCCCCTAGCAAATCATATTTGGTCATAATCTGCGAATCCGTTAGATATTCTTGTTGGCGATCATTTTCAGCCACTATCAGATGGAGTCCTTCTTCCTTACTCATCTCAGTAGCGCTTGCTTGAGTTATATGAAAGCTTGGCTTGCTAACGACTAATTTCTCATTGATATAGTCAACCGAATGTTTTACCAACTCCGTATCATCAAACTCTACTTGATAGCTTGTCTTTCGATTGATTTGCTTCCAGAGATTTAAGAATTCTTTTCGGGCAATATTTTCTTGATTGACCTCATTTGAGAATTGAATTACCGCATTATTCGCATTTTCAATTTCATACTGTCCTGCATGATAAACGCTCTCCAATATCTCTACCAGCTTATCCTCATAACCTGCTAGCGTTTCAGACAGTTGTAACTGATGATTTTCTTTTGCAGTAAAATATTCTGTGGTTAATTGTCCTTCACGGTCTATATAGCCTTGTCGAATTAAATCAAAATGAATCGAATCTGCTTGTTCCTTGGTAATTCGTATTGTTTGTCCTTCTTGATTGGTTAGAACTTTATTCGCAAAAAGACTAACATCCACTTTTGCAGGACGATCTGCTAAGAGTTCTTTGATTTCTTCTTGTAGACTTCGAGCAAATTGATCATAACTTTCATTTGCAATTACTGTCAGTTTATTGATTTCATGAACGTCAGTTCCTAAGAGTTCAAAATCCTGACGAATTCCGTTTTGGTCAACTGCTAAACGCATACCACGACCAATTTCTTGACGTTTTCGGGTTTCTGCTGAAGATTGCTTAAGCGTACAAATTTGAAAGACATTAGGATTATCCCATCCCTCTTTTAGAGCTGAGTGAGAAAAGAGGAAACGAACTGGCTCTTCAAAGCTCAATAAACGCTCCTTGTCCTTCATAATCAAGTCATAGGCATCAATGTCATTTGAAAGATTGTTCTTCTTTTCACTAGCAGATTTATAATCCACAAAAATGGTCTTATCTGACTTCTTCACTTTATCTACCGAAAAGTAACCAGCATGAACTGAATTTCCCTCAAGATTAGCCTCCAAATACCTACGATAAGGAGTTGGTTCCTGTGTTCGGATAAACTGGTTTACTTGATTTCGATATTCTTCTTCAAAAATCTGAGCATATTCACCATTATAGGCATCATTATGTTCATCATATTGCTTATACTTGGCTACTTCATCGATGAAAAATAGGGATAATACTTTAATTCTTCGATTGTACAGTTTACTTTCTTTTTCGATATGACTTTTTATAGTCTCTCGGATTTGAATTCTTCTGATGCTAGACTCATCCACTTCCCCTATCACTTCACCGACATGAAGTTCTTGCGTCACGCCAACTTGAAATTTGTTCTCTCTTGCATCAAAGTGACTAAGGGTCATTCCTTTATAAGCAGATAAATTCCCTGATTCAGCGTACAAATCAAAGGGTTCTTCCACCACCTTCAATTTCCTCTTAACACCTGACTGCGTTTTTACTTCAAACTCAACTTTTGCTTTGGGTGCTCCTGTTTTTTGTGGAATGATTTCTTGTAGATATAGATATCCTTGTGTCCCAGTCGTCCCAGTTTGCTCAATAGCCTTAACTGCAATCTTCTTCACTAATTTTTGATTGTAAGCATCCATGGCATCCAATCTATAAACCATATCATGTTTTTCTTTATGGGTAGCCGAATAACGTAGCGTAAACAATGGCTTGAAATCTTTTAGTCTTTCCTTGGTTTGTTTCCCTTCAACAGACTGAGGTTCATCAATAATCATAATCGGATTCATAGCTGCCAAGACATCAATTGGACGGCGCCAACGGAAACTTTCCTGTTCAGAATGAATCCGTCGCGCATCTTTGCCTTTTGCATTAAAGGCTTGAGAGTTGATGACCATGATTTGAAGGTCTGACGAATTGGCAAAACTATCCAAATCACCTAAACGTGAAGAATCGTAGACAAAATAGCGTGGTTGTTTGCCATACTCCATCTGAAAGTGGCTTGACATAATTTGTAATGACTTGAGAACCCCTTCACGAATGGCTACACTTGGAACGACAATGATGAACTTAAGCCAGCCATAACGTTTATTCAACTCCATAATTGTACGGATATAAGTGTAGGTCTTCCCTGTTCCTGTCTCCATCTCTATTGAGAAGTTATAAGCTTCTCGTCCAGCAATCATATCAATCGAGAGTTTATCAGAAGGACGTAAACCATAACGAGTTTGCATAGCATGAACATTTTCACGTACACTTGCTTGACTCAATTGAATCGGTGCATTTCGATACGCATCTAAAACCAAATCTACCTCATCTGACTTGAGACGACCTGGATCCGCCATATACTGAACTCCAGTATGTTTGGCTTGCCCTTGAAATAAATCTGCAATGGCACTAACCGCATCCAACTGAAATTGTTGTTTTTTAAATTGTAGTTTCATAATTCTATATTCTTTTTATTAAATTCACATAAACTATTTCACATCTATAACTATATTTAATAGTTACGCCATATTATATTTCTTTTTAATTTCTTTCACTTTTGATGATGTAATATCGTTAAAATACTCTTTTTCCCACTTCATTGCATCACTAAGTACAAGACAAATAGAAATAAGTTTTTGATTATCTTCTTGTATCTTTCCGTCTTCAACTTTCTTGATAGTATCTTCAAGTTCTTGAATGAATTCTATGGCTAAACTATACATTTCCTTATTAGATAAAAAATATAATTTAGTTATATTTTCATCAATTGCCTTATGTTGCTTTTTTAGATTAGAAACTGTATGATTTGCAAGCAAGTATTCCAAAAGTAGAACAAAATCACTATACAATATCATCCTTTTTTCAAATAAATGTTGTTTTAAGTTATCTTTAAAAGCATGTCTAGTAACCCAGATTGCAATGCTGATAGAAACAATAATCGCAATCGAATCTACTATAATTCCTCCGATACTTATCCAATTATCAGTTGTCAGCTGATAGAACATCGCCTACACCACCTTCACTTTTGTATGAGGTGACAATTCTTTGAAGATTTCACTTACGTTAATCTTATCTGCTGAATTGGCAAATGAGCTATCTCGGAAAACGGCACGGAGTGGTTGTGCTTGAGCGATATGACGGACAACTTCTTCAGATACATCATCTTCAAAACAAGCCATGAGCGAACCTTGATCTACGTCATAAACTTCTGCTCCTGCTACTTTCTCCATATCAATGGCTAGTGACAATTCCATTCCCCAGGTCAGCATCACTTGGAAAAGTAAGTCGAGGCCAGTACGTCCTTCCTTGATATTGGATACACTATCAAAAAGTTCTCCTTGGATAAATTGATCTGGTCGAGCTGAAACATCTTTGAAATTAGAAGAATCTAGCTTGTAAGCTTTAAATCCAAAATCTTGCTTGCCAATCAATTCTGGATGCTCCTCCTGAATCTTGGCAGCAGCACGACGAATCCGCTCACGTGAAAGTTGGTCAATGGTTTCATAACCTGCTTCTTTAGCAGCAGACTTATCGGCTACTTCCTCATCCAACGTACACAAGATAAATTTACGATTTCCACCATCTTCCGCATTCAATTGCATAACTGCGTCTGCCGTAGTACCAGAACCACCAAAGAAGTCTAGAATAAGAGAATTATCTTTTTCATAAGTTTTAGCATCAATTAAAAATTTTAAAAGTCCTGTCGGCTTTGGATTACTAAATATTGAAATTCCATCAAACATTTTTTTCATTTCATTGGTAGCATCAGTATTTGTAGGAATTGCATTCATACTTTTAGAAAGAATAGATACCGGAGGTTTTACATTAACTTCACCAGTATTTCGACGAGCTGTTGGACGTAAAGTTGAAACTGATCTTATTTCAATGTTTCCACCGTTTTGAATCAGTTCATCGATTTTTTCTTGCCCCCATTTGAAGCGTCCAAACATCCTGATATCAGAAACAGGAACACCATTGTTGACCTGTATATCCTCAAGTAATTCGACCTTCAAATCTCCATTTCCATATATTCCTTTCTCAATAACTCCATTATAATTTCCATTATTAATTATTGTTGAGTTACAATTAAAAATACGCATGCTCTTATTATTAGAAATATTCAACATTTCAATAAGTTTGTCTGGGTCAGTAAAGCCTCCTTTCAATTTTACATTTTTTTCTTTTCTATATGCCAACAAATATTCATGAATATTTGCAACTTCTTTGGATAAAAAAGATGGTTGAGTCTTTTTATGCCAAATAAAATCTTGAATAAAATTCTCCTCCCCAAATATCTCATCACAGATAGCTTTCAGATTAGCTTGTTCATTATCATCGATAGAGATAAAGATGACACCTGAATCTTTGAGAAGATTACGCGCTAGACGGAGGCGTGGATACATCATATTGAGCCAGTCTGAGTGATAACGGGCCGAATTTTTTTCATTTTTTGTGAGTCCAATGACCTGGCGTCCTTCTTCATCCAAAAGTTCCATCTCTTCTTTCAGCTCTTCATCTGTTTTTTGGAACTTATCAGAATATACAAAGTCTTTCCCTGTATTATAGGGTGGATCGATATAAATCATATCGATTTTTCCTAGATAGGATTCTTGTAAGATTTTCAAGACTTCTAAATTATCTCCAGTAATAAAGACATTTTCACTGTTTTCAAAGTCAACACTTTCATCAAGATCTGGTCTTAGGGTTTTGGTAGTTGGTCGCCCAGCTTCTGCAATAGCTTCACGCTTTCCAACCCAAGTAAACTCATAGGATTCTCGACCATCCACAATTTCCTCTGATAAAAACTGTTTAAGTTTCTCAAAGTCAATCGCAGGACGTAATTTGCCGTATTCATCCCTCTTTTCCGTCAGAACTTCAGGAAAAAGTTGACCAATTTTTGAAATATTATCTGTAAAAACATCTTTTGAAGTGAGAGTTAATTTCTCAAGTCCAGAGTTTTCACCTGTGTGCTGTGCTGTGCTGTGCTCATGGTAGTATCCTTTCTTAGCTTTGTCAAGCTTTTGTAATTTTAATTTTATAAAAAATTAAGTTGGCTTATCCTATTTTTGTAATGCTTCATTTTTAATACATTACAGCTTCATTTTATCAAAAATAGGGGTTGAAATCAAAAGTGTTCCCTAATCTCAATTTCTGATTTTCCTTTGTCAAAATTTACAATCAATTTTGCTTCTTTAAATCTTCTATTTCTTTCAATGTAGCCTGATAGTCTCTTTTTATTTCTATTTGTTTTCTCATTGATTTTTCAGAATACATCTTTTTCTTTAGCTGTTGTGCCTTCTTATCTAATTTATCTAATTGGTCACTGAGTTCAATAGAGTTTCTAAGATTACTTGTTTCTAAAACTTGTAATTCTTTCTTACCAGTTTCTTTTACAAGACTCTCATAAACGTCATCTAAATCATTTCCCTCAAAGTCAATGCTTACATCATCATGCGTCTGAAAGCGACGGACAATCTTAAAGTGCTTACCATCCTTTTCTTGACTTAAAGGCTCTTTATAATGAATAAGAAGTTCTTCTCTACCTTGTGGATATTTTAATACAAAGGCTGTGTAAATCCCTACTCTTATATCTAGCTGTTCTAATAAAGTGAACGAAACATCCATTTGTTCGAGTTCTATTTCTAAAACCATGATTTGCTTCACTTTTTTTCCAGCAGGAATATTAGTGGTACTTGTATCAATCTGATGAGTAATTTGAATTGCTCTAATCTGTTCTCTTAAATCTTTCTTATCTTTCACAGAAACATTAAGATTATCAAAAAAATCACTATTTCCCTTTTTATGAGGCCGATATAGAATGTGAGGTCTTGATAAGGCTGTATAAGATGGAAATTTAATCATCAGAATCCCCTTTCATCAATATGAAGAAACAAATTAACTCAAAATCATCCATTCCCTCAATGCTGGTATTCATCAAGTCAACAGATCCAAAGTTAAATAGGGCATCCATCGTTGAGATCTGATCATGTTCCATTAGTTGATCGATTGCCTCTTGAAGCAATTCCGAATAAACAACCATTTCTTTACCATCTTTTGTTTGACGATTGAACTTGTCTACCACATGACTCAACGGTTTACTTTGACCCCGACAAATGCTACTGAGGTGCTCCAATATTTTCTTGCTTTCAGACGGAGATAACAGTAGTTCTCCATTTCTATTGATGTAGAGGATATAATATGGGTGAAGCTGATTTTGATTATTTTTTCCTTTTATCTGATCTTTATTTTTTAGGACGAAAATGACACCTTCTGATTCTTTATTGGAGGCAGGTAAAATAGCTTGCAATCCTTTTGGAACTCTTTCTAACTCAGGATGTTCTTCCAAATACTTAAGAAGGTCTATGCGATAATCTTCTAATCCTAAATCCATAATGGAAATACCATCATTCATCTCCTCTAGATCGACCACTTCATCTCTAAGACGTTCTAATTGTTTTCTTCGATAATTATTATCCTCTATTTCTTCACTAGATAAAACATTATCATCAGCTGTTGAAGTCAAGACAGAAATTTTCATCCTCGATTCAACCCTAGACTTAAGATCGATATATTCATCTAACTCAAGGTTTGGCCAAAAGTTAACTAATTGAATGTATTTATTTTGACTACCAATTCGATCCACACGACCAAATCGTTGAACAATACGGACAGGATTCCAGTGGATATCGTAATTGACCATCATGTCTGCATCTTGCAAGTTTTGACCTTCGGAAATCACATCTGTTGCAATTAAAAGATCAATCTCACTCTCATCACCAGGAAACAGAACATCACGAGATTTTGATTTAGGAGAGAAATAAGTTAATAAAGAATTGAGGTCTTTATTTTTAGTTTCCAAAGTTGTTGCAAAACCCTTTGTACCTGAAATCTGAGCAGTGTAAAGACCATACTTATCCAAGACATACTGGCTAATATGTTTATAAAGGTAGTTGGTTGTTGTCGCAAATGCAGAGAAAATAATCAACTTTTTATTACCAGCATTGATTGGATTTGTTAGCTTCTCATCTATCAAGGTAAAAAGAGTCTGCAGTTTTTGGTCTTCTTGTGGCGTTATTTTACTGATTAGATCTTCTAGCTCTATCAATACTGCAAAATCTTGTTCTAACTCGACCTTCCAACTACGATAATCCATATCTTGTAAAGCAATACGATTTTTCTTACCAATAGAGAACTCGAAATTACTATCTTCCAAATCAAAATCATCTTCATCAAGATGAGAATCAAGAGATAAATGATCCAAGCCTGTCAATTCATATTCCTCGATAGCCTTTAAGGTCTTTTCTACATAATCTTTAACAACATCTATTAAAGTATATCGAAAAGCTGCAACAGAACTTTCTAAACGTTTGAGCAGGTTAATCATCATCAGTTTTTTGATACCAGACTCACGACCAAACTGAGTTAAATTCCCCATTTTTCCTTCTTTACTTTTATCGTATTTAGCTCTCTTTGATGGGTAAATATGTATTGATGGTTGATAGATAGTCAACTGTAGTTTATCAAGTAAGTGATATAATTTTTTATAGGTAATTCCGAGATTTGAAACCGTTAAATCAGGTTCAAAATTAAGAGGTTTTAAGCGCTGCGGAAATTCTCCAATAGCTTCTCTATCATAAAATTCGCGAATATGTTTTCTACTTCTGGCTATCGTTACACTATCTAGTACTTTAAAGAAATCAAAATCTAATGTAGATAGCAATTTATCTGTTGTTCTCTCTTCTGCAGGTAGATCAGCCCACTTATTATAAGCAGATTGAGCATTTCTGAAAATATCGTTTATAGATGATTTTGTTTCTAATTTACTATCAATTTGATCCGTATCTCCCTCATAGGCTAAAGCAATTTGATTTTTCAAATCATTAAAGCGATTATTAACAGGTGTGGCTGATAGCATGAGTACCTTTGTAGGAACACCAGACTTTATGATGCGATTCATTAAACGGCTGTATCGATTTTCTCTCCCCTCGGATAAGTCATTTTCGCTAGAGCCTCCATTTCTAAAATTATGGGACTCATCAATAACAACCAAATCATAAGTATGCCAATTATTTAAGGACAGATCAATTCCATTAGAGTGTCCTTTATCTCTACTAAGATCTGTATGATAAAGCACGTCATAAAGCAAATGTCTATCATAAATTGGATTATTTACATAATCATGACGATACATATTCCAGTTATTTTCTAACTTTTTAGGACAAAGTACTAAAATACGTTTTCCTCGATAAGCATAATAAGTCATGACCGCTAAAGCTGTATAAGTCTTCCCTAGACCAACCGAATCCGCTAGAATACATCCATTAAATTTTTCTAATTTAGAAATGATCGATTTTACTGCATCCTTTTGGAAATCATATAACAGCCCCCAAATTTTACTTTCTTTATAGCCAACCCCTTCATTGGGTAAAAAGTCTTCATTGATATCTTCTAAAAATTCATTGAATAAATTATATAGCATCACATAATAAATGAACTCAGGAGAATGTTCTTTATGAGCTAGGTTTAAATTCTCCAAAAACTCTTCTGTAACATCACGAAAATAATCATCTTCTTCCCAAAGATTATCAAATTCATCTAAATAATTTAAACTAAGTGGTGCATGATAGAGGTTTCTACTCGTTTTAAATAGAGAAGCTTCATATCCTAATTCTTTGCGATCAAAGTTTTTCAAACGATCTACTGCCACTACATCATCCGAATTTTCAATTCGAATACCATTTGGCATTTCATCTGTTTCAATATTAATCGATTTGAATTGCGCTTTTCTTCGGATCCAATCAGCACATTCACGAGCAATCGCTTTTTGGGTCAGCTCATTCATCAATTTCAGTTCATACTTGCCACCAAAGATCGATTGTTCCCGTTCTTTTTTGGGTATCGTATATTCACGGAAATCTGTTTTGGTTTCATCTGTTATAAAAGTCGGATTTGTAAAAATAAATTTTAACTCTTCTATATTCTCCAATTCCTCTTTCAACTGCTGATAAGCAAACATAGAAAAGGTTGCTGCTGCAATCTTGACTCGGCTCTCTGATTTCAATTCTTTCTTTAATTCATCTCCAAGACGAATTGATCGATTATCAATTTCCATAATTCCTCCTTGTTAGACTATTTCTACTATTATATCATTCTTTGCAAATTCAAAATAGACTTTTTTCTTCTTTCTAATACTCAATGAAAATCAAAGAGCAATCTAGGAAGCTAGCCGCAGG
>NZ_VMLT01000049.1:0-4126 GCF_013276815.1 Streptococcus sp. 1055
GAGTTCTTCTGAATCGAATTGGGCAAGAAGAGCTTGACGTTTCCCTTTAGCTTTCTTACGTTTATAGGTGATTTCTTCTCTTTCAACTGGGAACCTCCCCATCTTCATCAGATGAAACTTCCTCCTCAAAAAGGCTGACTTGTCCAGATGGACAAACACTTTTCTCAGAGGATTTTCCATAGAGCTTTTGCGTTAGATAAGCCACTTGTTCACGCAGAAGGGTAAGTTCATTGGTGAGACTATCAATTGTAGCACTCTGTTGTTGAATGATTTTTAATAAGTCTTTCATCGTCTTCCCCTCCTTGTTTTCTAACTTTATTATACTAAAAAGAAAGGCATCATTTCAATAGAAATCACGACTTTCTGATGAATTTATTTGGGGAGTGATAGAAAAGCCCTTCATCAGCCAGTCTACTTGTTCTGGTGTGAGAGCTTTGACATCCTTTTCTGTACTTGGCCAAGTCAACTTACCGTTCTCAAAGCGTTTATATAGTAGCCAAAATCCTTGACCATCCCAGTAAAGAGCTTTAAAGCGGTCTTTACGTCCACCACAAAAGAGAAAAACTTGACCTGAGAAAGGATCCAATTCAAAGTGGGTTTTAATGAGATAAGCCAGTGAATCAATGCCTTGCCTCATATCCGTTTTCCCACATACGAGATAGACCTGCCCTAGGCTAGATAGATGAATTGTCATAGAGCAACACCTTATCCAAAAGCTCTTCTATCATTTCGAGATTGTGGAATCTCTACAGGAACAATAGGTTGTGGCATTTAAATATCCTCCAATAGTTTTACTTTACTAATAGTATACAGGAGGTCTTCCATGAATGATAGATACCTTGTTATGACGCGCTTACCCTGCTTCCTTATTTTATCGCCATTATTTAACCACTTAGACTGATATAGAGACCAGATAGGCAAAAGAACTTGTTCTTGAAACTGACCTCTACTATAATGATTTTTGTAAGGGACGTGAGGCTTCACTATCAGAGAACTCAAGTTCCTAAAAAAGAAATCGGAGATAAAGAAATGAAAAAATTATTGGGAATTGTCTTTTTATTAGCAGCAGTGACAGTAGTGTATTTTGGTTCTGTTGGCTGGCCAAGTTTAGATGTCAACCTCTGGTCTTTGATTCCGGTGGGTCTGTTCCTCTTTTTCACTCTAGAGAATCTTTTGAAAAAGGATTACAAGGCTAGTCTGATGTGTTTGATTATTGCCTTTATCATCGCAAATGCAATTTTGGATCTGTTGCCAATTTCAAGTGGCTTGGTGATTGGAGCAGGTGTGCTGGCTTGTGTAGGGATTGGCTATCTATTTCCTGATAAAGAAGGAAAATAATACTCTTCGAAAATCTCTTCAAACCACGTCAACGTCGGCTTGTCGTAGATATGGTTACTGACTTGGTCAGTTCTATCCACAACCTCAAAACGGTGTTTTGAGCAGTCTGTGCCTAGCTTTCTAGTTTGCTCTTTGATTTTCATTGAGTATTAGAACAGAAAAATACTTGTAATATTTGTTTGTTTATTTTTATATAACAAACTATAAACACAACAAAAGTATAAAAAAAGACAAAAATCAACAGAAAACTATTGACAACGATTACATATAGTGTTATACTTATAGCATAAAGTTAATGGAAAGAAGGGAAAACCTTATGGGATTAGATCATTTCTTTGACAAAAACCTTGTGTTTTGCTTAGAAGCGGATAATCAAGAACATCTCTTTGATCAGGTTGCTACTTTATTGGAGGAACGAGAAATCGTGACTCCAACTTATCGTGAAGCCTTGATCACGCGTGAAAAGTCATTTCCAACTGGCTTAGATATGGAATTTTTGGGTAAGGATTTGCCGAATGTGGCTATTCCTCATACAGATATTGTTCATAATCTAGCTGAAAAAGTTGTGGTCGTTCGATTAGAGAAACCTGTGACCTTCCACAATATGATTGCACCGGATAAGGAAGTAGAAGTATCCTTGCTCTTCTTTATCATCAATAACTCAAGTTCAAGTCAAACAAATATTCTGGCTCAGTTGATGGACTTTTTCACAGGAAATGGACATCTTGAAGACCTATCAAAAATTTCCGAACCAGAAAAACTTTATGCTTACATTGCTGAAGCAACCGCTTAATCTTGTCTATTAAAAAATAAAATCGGAGGAAATCTAAATGATTAAAATTCTTGCTGCCTGCGGTGCAGGTGTTAACTCAAGTCACCAAATTAAAAGTGCTCTAGAAGAAGAACTTTCAAACCGTGGTTATGATGTTCACTGTGATGCAGTCATGGTCAAAGATGTAAACGAAGACCTTATGAAAGGTTACGATATCTTTACACCAATCGCTGCAACAGACCTTGGTTTTGAACCAGGTATCCCAGTTATCGAAGCTGGACCAATCTTATTCCGTATCCCAGCAATGAGCGCTCCAGTATTTGACAATATTGAAGCAGCTATTAAAGAACACGGATTAAGCTAATTCTAATTTGTTAACATTCATATAACATAAAAAAGGGAGGAACTGTTATGGATGCAATCTTTGACCTAATCGGAAAGGTTTTCAATCCCATCTTAGATATGGGTGGACCTGTCATCATGTTAATTATTTTGACAGTATTGGCTTTACTTTTTGGAGTGAAATTCTCCAAAGCGCTTGAAGGTGGTATCAAACTTGCCATCGCTCTTACAGGTATCGGTGCTATCATCGGTATGCTAAATGGTGCTTTCTCAGCATCACTTGCAAAATTCGTTGAAAACACTGGTATCCAATTGAGTATTACCGACGTTGGTTGGGCACCACTCGCAACAATCACTTGGGGATCTGCTTGGACACTTTACTTCTTGCTCATCATGTTGATTGTCAACGTAGTGATGCTTGCTATGAAGAAAACCGATACACTTGATGTCGATATCTTTGATATCTGGCACTTGTCTATCACAGGTCTCTTGATTAAATGGTATGCTGATAACAATGGTGTGAGTCAAGGGGTTTCGCTCTTTATTGCTACAGCAGCTATCGTCCTTGTTGGTGTGTTGAAAATTATCAACTCTGACTTGATGAAACCTACATTTGATGACCTTCTTAACGCTCCAAGTTCATCACCAATGACATCAACTCACATGAACTACATGATGAACCCAGTTATCATGGTTTTGGATAAGATTTTTGAAAAATTCTTCCCAGGCCTTGATAAATATGACTTTGATGCTGCTAAATTGAACAAGAAAATCGGTTTCTGGGGATCTAAATTCTTCATCGGTTTCATCCTTGGTATCGTTATCGGTATTATGGGAACTCCACATCCAATTGCAGGTGTTGCAGATGCAGATAAATGGCGTCTTGTTATCAAAGGATGGTTGTCTCTTGGTTTGACTGCCGGTGTATCTTTGGAACTCTTCTCACTTATCGGTTCATGGTTCATCGCAGCCGTAGAACCACTATCACAAGGTATTACAAACGTTGCTACTAAACGTCTTCAAGGACGTAAATTCAATATCGGTCTTGACTGGCCATTCATCGCTGGTCGTGCTGAAATCTGGGCTTGTGCCAACGTACTTGCACCAATCATGTTGATTGAAGCAGTGCTTCTTTCAAAAGTTGGAAATGGTATCTTGCCACTTGCAGGTATCATCGCTATGGGTGTTACTCCAGCTCTCTTGGTTGTAACGCGTGGTAAATTGCTCCGTATGATTATCTTCGGAACACTCTTGTTGCCACTCTTCCTTCTTTCAGGTACACTTATTGCGCCATTTGCAACAGAACTTGCTAAAGGTGTAGGTGCCTTCCCAGAAGGTGTGAGCCAAACTCAATTGATTACTCACTCTACTCTTGAAGGACCAATCGAAAAACTTCTTGGTTGGACAATTGGTAACACTACAACTGGTGATATCAAAGCAATTCTTGGTGCAGTAGTCTTCCTTGTATTCTATATCGGTATCTTTGCTTGGTACAGAAAACAAATGATTAAACGTAACGAAGAGTACGCAGCAAAAGCAAAATAATGCGCTCCTATAAAATGTAAATTGTTGAAACTAGGTTGTCATACTGTTTAGGAGTGACAGCCTAGGTTTTTTATAAACTATCAAGAAATCGGAGAAAATAATGGTAATTGAATTATACTCAATGAAAAT
>NZ_VMLT01000005.1:0-56465 GCF_013276815.1 Streptococcus sp. 1055
GCTTCCTAGTTTGCACTTTAATTTTCATTGAGTATTATCTTATCTCAAGCCCATTTGAGCGAGCTTGGTTTGATATTTGTTTTGATCAACCAGCAAGCCCAAGCCTCCATAAACATCATAGGCATCTACCCAGTCACCCAGTTCTGGAATCGTCAATTTTTCAATACCATTTTTTGCTCCATCCAAAACAGATAAACCGTTTGTTAGGAGGAAAGTATAGGGTACGTTGGTTGAGGTCATAGCAAAAACCTTTCCAAGAGCTTCAGAACCAGTGAAAAGTTTAGTGGGATCTTTAATTTGCTCTAAAATTGCTGTTAAAACTTGTTGCTGTCTTTTTGTACGGCCGTAATCCGCCTCATCATCATCACGGAAACGAGCATAATTGAGCAGGGTCGAGCCATTCATCTGCTGTTTTCCGACTTTAATGGTTTGGGTTGGAGACTCAGTCTCGGTAGCATATAAATCATCTCCGACTGTAGCTTCTGTTAGGGGACGCCCATTCAATGTTGAAAATTGAGCATCAATCGTCACCCCATCAGGGAAAAGCGTGTCAATCGCTGTGGCAAAGGCCTGGAAATCAACCAAGGCGTAGTACTTAATGTCCAAGTCAAAATTATCTTTCAAGACTTGGCGAACCATTTCTGCCCCTTTTTGCCCCTCTTGTTCTCCTAACTCGTAGGCTACGTTTAACTTGTTATCTGTCTGTTTTCTACCATTAATCACTTGACTATAACCATCTATATAGACCAAATTATCACGCATGAAACTGACTAGCTTCATTTTCTTATCTGAGCCCCCGACATTTAATACCATAATAGAGTCAGTTCGTGTCTCAACACTATTTTGACCGATTCGACCGTCTGTCCCCATGATCAAAATATTAACTCCATCTCTAGTGTCCTGACCATTAAAGACTTGAACCTGTGCTGCCTTAGCATCAGCAGTTTTCTTTGCGCTAGCATCTTGGTAACCACGCAAAAACATGAATACCATGGCCAAAGCCACACAGACCAAAAGTGAAAAAATCACCATAAAAATTCGTTTAAGACGGAGCTTCCGTCTTTTCTTTTTTGGAGGGAAAGAGAGTGCTTGTGATTTGGATTGTGAGCGACTCCGGTTCGCATAGCTTGGTAAGTCAACCTGCTCTTCTCTTTCTTGTTCCAAGCTAGAGCTACTATTTCCCCTAGCAAGAGTTAGCTTTTCTTGCAAATAGGCAAACTCATTTTTTTCTCTCTCATTGAGATAATGAATATTTTTTAGCAAATAATCATAACGCAACTGCTCATGATGACTTAAGGGATTTTCTTTACTCATCTTCTCTCCTTTCCATGGTCTGATATTGGATAAATAGGATAGGCACCCAGAATTTTATACTGGATTCCAATCGCTTCTAATTCTTTTTGGGCAAAGTGGACCAAGTCCTTATCGGTATAATCCACATCGATAATGAAAAAGTATTCACCCAGTGCTGTCTTGAGTGGACGACTTTCAATTTTTGTCAAGTCAATTCCTCGCCAAGCAAAGGTCGACAGGGCCTTATAAAGTGCACCTGGAAGGTTGTCAGGTAATGTCAAGGCCAAACTCATCTTTTCAGTTTGTGCTTGCAAGGGAATAGAAGGCTTTTCAGCTCCTAGAACCCAGAAACGTGTGAAATTGGCTTCCATTTCCTGAATATCCTCGGCAATCAGTTCCAATCCATATTCTTCAGCAGAACTTCTAGGTGCAACTGCTGCAAAGGGCTGGTCTGGATGTTCGGAAATAAAACGGGCCGCATAAGCTGTACTAGCTGTTACCTCGATTTGAGCCTCTGGATATTGTTCATCGATGAATTTCTTTCCTTGAGCCAAGGCCTGTGGATGTGAAAAAATCTTTTCAATCTTAGTATGGCCTGGAACCACCATCAACTGCTGATGAATAGGCTGAACGATTTCTGCTACTGCTTGGATGTGAGCCTGATGAAAAAGATAGTCCAAGGTTTCATGAACACTACCCTCAATAGAGTTTTCAACTGGCACCACAGAATAGTCCACTAATCCTTGCTCATAAGCCTTGATGACATCTGTAATGTTGGCAAAAGCCTGCAATTCCTCATTAGGAAAAGCTGTCTGCACAACATGGTGTGAAAATGATCCCTTGGGACCTAGATAAGCAATTTTCATCTTAGTTCCTCTATAATTTCCTCCGGACTTAGCTTGGTCACATCCAAAATCCGACTAGCCACTTCCTCATACCAAACCTGTCTTTCTTGGAAAATAGCTGCAAGTTCTTCCTTGCTATTATTTAGAAAAAGCGGGCGCTGATTATCCTTATCAGCTGCGATACGTTGGTAGAGGGTTTCAAAATCTGCTTTCAGGTAGATGTTATCTGTATTAGTCTTGAGTAAGTCACGATTTCTCTGAGAAATAACCACTCCTCCTCCAGTTGACACGACTTGGTCTGTTTGTAGTAAATTAGCTAGGACTTCTGACTCTACCTGACGAAAGGCCGCTTCGCCCTTTTCCGCGAAAAATTCCGCAATGGACATACCTAAACGCTTCTCAATCAGAGCATCCATATCAAGGTAATTAGGATCCAAGCCTCTTGCAATAGTCGATTTGCCAGCCCCCATAAATCCTAGTAATACCTTAGCCATGAATCAAGCTCTCCAAATCATCAAAGAAGCTAGGATAGCTGGTATTGATGGCTTCTGCACGATCAAGCTCCACCTCTCCATCTGCAACCAAAAGGGCCGCGATAGCCGTCATCATGCCGATACGATGGTCTCCAAAAGTATTGACTCTAGCACCGTGAAGGGCTGATTTTCCTTTGATAATCATCCCATCTGCCGTAGGAGTAATATCTGCTCCCATACTATTTAAGGCGTCTGCTACCACCTGAATACGGTCTGTTTCCTTGACCTTGAGTTCCTCAGCATCCTTGATAACTGTTACTCCTTGAGCTTGGGTCGCTAGCAGAGCAATAATGGGCAATTCATCAATCAAGCGTGGAATCAAGGCACCGCCAATCTCTGTTCCTTTGAGGTCTGAAGACTCAACAGTTAAGGTAGCAGATTTAGCGACTGGGTCAATTTCAGTCATTTCCAATTTTCCACCCATGGCGCGAATGACATCAATAATACCAGTACGCGTTTCGTTGATCCCCACATTCTGCAGCACTAGACGAGAGTTTGGAACAATCAAACCTGCGACCAACCAAAAGGCTGCACTGGAAATATCTCCTGGAACAACCACCTTTTGTCCTGTCAATTTTTGTGGCCCTTGGACTGTGATTTTCTTGCCCTCCACACTTAAATGGCCACCAAATTGTTGCAACATATCTTCAGTATGATTACGGGTGCACTCTTTTTCGATAATCACTGACTCCCCCTGAGCCTGCAAGGCCGCAAAGATCAAGGCTGACTTGACTTGGGCAGAGGCAATTGGCAACTCATACTGAATAGGTCTTAGGGTTTTCGTCCCTTTTAAGTGAAGAGGAGGCAGGTCTCGCTCAGTTTGTCCCGAAATGCTAACGCCCATTTTTTTCAGAGGAATCGTCACACGATCCATAGGACGTTTGGAAAGACTGTCGTCTCCAAACATTTCTACTTCAAAATCTGCACCTGCAAGGACACCTGAAATCAGGCGAATCGAGGTACCAGAATTTCCCATATCAAGGGCATTTTGCGGAGCTTTTAAGCCTTCCATACCCACACCTTGAATGGTAATAACCCCATCTTTGTCCTCAATTTCAACACCAAGGTCACGAAAAACCTGCATGGTCGAAAGAACGTCTTCACCTCGCAGAATATCATAAACCTTGGTCTCACCCTCAGCCAAACTTCCAAAGATAATGGAACGGTGGCTGATAGACTTGTCACCTGGAACGCGGATACTGCCATGTAAGTGGCGAATGTTTGTTTTTAGTTTCATACTGGACCTCATACTTGCAATACTTTTACCTATTTTATCATAAAAAGCCAGAAATTCCTTAAAAATTCTGACTTTAGGATAGTTCTTTTCTTATTTTAGCAATTCTGAAACTGGTTCGAAAACAATTTTTTCAATGTCAGAAAGGTAAATGGCCAATTGTTGTTGCTTAGTAAAGAATTCTGACAAGAGGCTGTTCCCTTGAATCTGTTTACCAAAGCCTTCCATTTTCGCTTGGAAGGATGCGTCTGGCATTTGCCCTGTCTGGGCTAGTCTTTGAATTTCTTCTTGGAAGGCAACATATTCTGTAAAGATTTTACTTGCCTCAGCATCTGCTGCAATCGCATCTTTAGCTGCTTTAACAGCCTTGTATTCTGGTAATTCGCGTAAACCGCGACTGAGTTCGTTTGCACTATCGTAAATATTTGACATGATTTTCTCCTTATTCATTTCTTTTTAAATTACTAGTCACTCTGTGGTCTTTATTATTGTGCAATCACTTTTATATGACCTCTTGAATGTCCATTGCTTAATTCCTTATCTGGTATATACTCTATCTTCAAAGTTCCTAAATTAGAACCTGTTTTTATTTCATTTGACATAAGATTATCAAAATAGTTCTCTATCTCATCATCAGATAAGGATGATTCAATCGATTTAACAATATCATGAAATACTTCTTTCATTCCTGCAACACCAGATTCACTATTTTCATTTGTCTGATTTATTGTTACATTGATTTTATCAGTATCATTTGCATGTAAAAGCTCCAAGTAGTATCCGTAGCTTGATGCGAAATATTTACTTTTATATTTTATTTTTATATTTCCTTTTTTGATATTTTCTAATGGGCTATTAGAATTTTGATTATAGCTATTGATAAACTCATTAATAATTCTATCGTCTACATACTTTGAATTGGTTTTCTCTTAACTTATTTCCTTGTTGGATGGTTCATTTTTTGTCTCAACACTGGCTTCTGAAGTAGTTTTCACATCTTTTTTAACAGCGTAAGCTCTAAGTAAGATAAAAGAAATAAAGATAACACCAAATATGAATTTAAGCTCTATTTTAGGCATATTTTTCTCCTTATTTGATGACGACTGTGTGGTCGGTATTTTCTGTTATGAGATGCTCGGCTCTTTCCAAGTCTTGAGCATTTTTAAATGAAATTTGTAGGATTCCGTGAATATCTTCACGATTTTCCTCGTTGATGTGGATGTTAACCAAGGAAGTTCCACGTAGCAGTTCCAAAATCCGCAGGATGACATCTTCTTCATCAGGAACGTCAACATAGAGGTCGTAAGAGCTATCCACACCACCACGCTTATGGATTTCCATGGTCTGGCGTTGTTCACGCGCTTGGTTAAAAAAGTTCCAAATTTGCTCTTCATCCCCCTTACTAATGGCCTGACCAATCGCTTCCAAACGTTCCTTAAAATCCTCAATTCGGTCTAGAATAGTCTCACGATTGGACAAGAGAATAGAGGTCCACATACCCGGCTCGCTTTCCGCAATTCGGGTCATATCTCGAAAACCACCGGCCGCAAAGCGCCTTACCATCTCATGTTCTTGAGCATAGACCGCAGTCTGCTCCATGAGACTAGAAGCCAGAATATGAGGGAAATGGCTAATCTGAGAAGTCACACAATCATGCTCCTGGGCATCAATCTCGATAAAACGGGCATGAAGACCTGAAAGCAGATCCTTCATTTCCTCAAGCGTGTCCTGACTTGTCAGCCTCGAAGGTGTAAAGATATAATAGGCATTTTCAAAAAGATTGACATCCGCAGAAGCAGCCCCTGTCTTGTGACTACCAGCCATGGGATGAGCCCCGACAAAGCGAACAGACTTGCCAGCCAAATAGTTCTCCGCTGCGTCTACAATAGCTGACTTGGTCGAACCAGCATCTGAAATAATGACCCCTTCTTTCAAGTTCAAACCTGCCAACTCCTGTATAAAAGCAATGGTTTGTTTGATTGGCAAGCTGAGGATAATGACATCTGCCAGAGGAGCAAAACTGGCAAAATCATCCGTTGCACGGTCAATCATGCCTTCTTTCAAGGCAATATCTCTCGAAGCTTGACTGCGATTATACCCTAAAATTTCATAATCTGGATGATTGCGTTTGATACCAAGCGCCATAGAGGCACCAATCAAACCAAGACCTGCGATATAGATTGTTTTTGCCATAGGAACTCCTTAATAGTTCTTTGTATAATCTCGGTGTTGGGCTACCGCTTCTTTTAATTCCTCTAGATTGTCTGATGAGAATTTTTCAAGGATTTCTTGTGCCAGAACCGTTGCCACAACGGCTTCCATAACCACTCCTGCTGCTGGAAGAGCGGTCGGATCACTTCTTTCGACTGTTGCCTTGTAGGGTTCATGGGTTTCGATATCCACACTCATAAGTGGTTTGTAGAGAGTAGGAATGGGCTTCATCACGCCGCGAACAACGATGGGTTGCCCATTAGTCATACCACCTTCAAAGCCACCTAGATTATTGGTACGGCGGGTATAACCGTCTTCTTTAGACCAGAGAATTTCATCCATGACTTGGCTGCCTTTACGATAACCAGATTCAAATCCAAGACCAAATTCCACCCCTTTAAAAGCATTGATAGAAACAATTGCTTGGGCCAATCTTGCATCCAATTTTCTGTCCCATTGGACATAGGAACCAAGACCAACTGGAACACCTCCAACGACTGTCTCCACAACCCCACCGATGGTATCACCGTCACGTTTGATTTGGTCAATATAATCCTTGATTTCCTGTTCCCGTTCTTGGTTGACAATAGATACTTCAGACTGGGCAGCTCTTTCCTTAATCTCAGCAACTGTGAGATTCTCAGGAACATCGATTTCCTTGCCACCAAAAACCACGACATGATTAGCAATCTCCATACCCAGCTCAGCCAAGAGGCGTTTGGCCACTGCCCCCACTGCTACCCGCATGGTGGTTTCACGAGCTGATGAACGCTCCAAAGAATTTCTTAAATCATCAAAACGGTACTTGATGCCCCCAACTAAATCGGCATGACCTGGACGAGGATGGGTGATTTTTCGTTTGCTTTTAAGGCGGTCTTCAATGTCCTCTGCAGACATGATGTCCAGCCATTTCTGGTGGTCCTTATTGACGACATCCATGGTAATAGGCGCCCCTGTCGTCTTCCCGTGGCGAACGCCCGAAGTAAAGATAACTTGGTCGCTCTCAATTTTCATACGACCACCGCGGCCGTAGCCACCCTGACGGCGTTTAAGGTCGCCATTGATATCCTCAGCTGTCAAAGGAAGCCCAGCTGGAATTCCCTCAATGATAGCTGTCAGACGGGGTCCGTGTGATTCTCCTGCAGTTAAATATCTCATACACTCTCCTTATTTTACCAAGTAGTCTTTCATCTCTTCCAGAGAAACTGGGTGAATGGTCGCTGAACCAAGCTCTGGCACCAAGACCAATTTCAAGATGTTGCCACGCGCTTTCTTGTCATGAGTCAAAGCCTGATAAAGCTTGTCAACATCCCAGTTTTCATAGTCAACAGGCAAGCCAAATTTCTGACACATAGCTGTAATGGACTGAGTTATTCCTTCTGGCATAAGGCCTTTTTCCTCAGCCACCTTGGAAATCTGCACCATTCCCATGGCAACAGCTTCACCATGCATGACTTTCCCATACCCAGCCGTTGCTTCAATGGCATGACCAATGGTGTGGCCAAAATTGAGGTAAAGGCGAACACCATTGTCCAACTCATCCTCAACTACCATCTTGCGCTTGACCTGACAAGAATGTTCAATCAAGGTCTCTGCATGTTCCAGAATGCTCTCAACAGAACCATCCAGCTCCGTCAAAAGAGCCCACAGTTCTGGATCCTCAATCAAGCCATACTTGATGACCTCCCCCATCCCTTCAATCAACTCTCTTTTTCCAAGCGTTTCAAGGACAAACGGGTCAATCAGAACCCCATCTGGTTGGGCAAAGGTACCCACCATATTCTTAGCAAATGGAGTGTTAACGCCTGTCTTTCCACCGATAGACGAATCCACCTGGGCAGTTAAACTGGTCGGAATCTGAACAAAGTGAATACCCCGCATATAGGTAGAGGCTACAAAACCAGCCATGTCCCCAACGACACCACCGCCGAGAGCCACGATTCCATCGCTACGAGTCAACCCCTGCTTAACTAGAAATTCATATACTTTCTGAACAGTAGTTAAATTCTTTCTTTCTTCCCCTTCTAAAAAGTCAAAAACAGCTACCTGAAAACCAGCATCTTCTAGGCTGAGTTTGACCTTCTCAGCATAAAGAGAAGCTACATGGTTGTCTGTTACGATGAGCACTTTTTGTGGTTGCCATAGTTCTCGCAACCATTGACCAGCCTGAGCCAGACAACCTTTTTCAATCTGAATATCATAAGGATGATGAGGAATATCGATTCTGATTTTCATAGGAGAGTCTCCCTTTCTTTATTGGTATTTTTCTGTTAAAGACTGCCAAATCTCTTCTGTCGGCATTTCCTTGCCTGTCCACAGTTGAAAAGCTTCTGCAGCTTGATAGAGCAACATTCCCAGACCATTGACTGCTGGATTGCCCTGACTTCTAGCCCATTTCAAAAATGGCGTTTCAAAGGGTTGGTAAATGATATCTGCGACCAAGAGAGTCTCTGTCAGATTGATGTTTTCTGGAACTGGGGATGATTGACCATCCATGCCCACACTAGTCGCATTGACCAGTAAGCCCGAATCGGCAATCCTTGCTTGCAGTTCCGAAACATCTTCTAAAGCATACAAGTCCACTTTAAAGCCTGTCTGCTCCTGTAACTTGTCTAGGTGAGGTCTTGTTTTTTCCATAGAAACGGAACGAACAAAGACCGAAATCTGACTGACACCATCCAAAATGGCTTGCGCTATAATGGACTTGGCCGCACCACCTGCACCCAGCAGGGTCATCTTCTTACCTGTAATTGTAAAAGAAGGCAAACTCTTAAAGAATCCCTTGCCATCTGTATTATATCCAATCAAATTCCCATTCTCATTGACAACCGTATTGACCGCACCAATCAAGCGCACCTCATCGCTCAGCCCGTCCAAATAAGGAATCACCTGCTCCTTATAGGGCATGGACAGATTGATGCCAAACATCTGGTAGCGACAAATATTGGCTACTGTTTCTGCCAAATCACCCGCTTCAATCTCCCAAGCAACATAAACACCATTGGTAGCTGTCGCCTCAAAGGCCCTATTGTGGATGAAGGGAGAAATAGAATGTTTAATAGGATTGGCAACAACTGCAGCTAAACGTGTATAGCCATCAAGCTTCATCCAAAATCTCCCTGATTTTTTTCATGCTAGCTAGAGAAATCTGACCAGGGGCACTAGCCTCATCCAGACTGGCAAAAGACCAACTCGAACCAGTCACATCCGCAGTGATACGAGAAACCTTGCCCACCTTACCCATAGAAATAGTTACATATTCCTGCTCAGGATTGAGAGTTTTAAAGCCCCGTGTATAGTTCATCAAGTCTAGCACATCCTGCTCCGTATGAGCCATCACCGCAACCTTGACAAGTTTTGGATTTAGGCTCGTCAACTCTGACAAGATTTCCATCATATTTTCAGGTGTTTCTTGGAAATTGTGGTAACTCAAAACGAGATTTGGGAAGTCCAGCATTTCCTCAAAAACATCCTTGTAGCTATAGTACTCAAAATCAATATAGTCTGGTTGATAGAGTTGCACCACTTCCTTGATTAAATGGATATATTCTTCTGAAGAAAGGTCAATTTCTCCCCCTTCAGAGCGAGTTCGTAGCGTGAAAACCAACTCACGACCTGCGAATTTTTCAAAAATAGCTGGAGCCACCTGCAAAATCGCTTCTTTAGGCAGATAGTCGGCACGCCATTCAATGATGTCGGCATCCAGGTACCTCGTGGCATCCAGAGCCTGGGCCTCCTCTAAACTTCTTGGCATTACTGAAACGATTAATTTCATTTACTAACCTTCATACTAATCACCTTGAGGTAATTACTACTTTCATCTTTTTTATTATAGGCGAAGTCTGCTGGAAGACCGTATTTATTTAAAATCTGGTAACTTCTTCCTGCAAAGCCTTTATCAATTTGTTCTGTAAATTTCTGACGGGAAACATTGGCAGCATTGGTACTGGCAATGATAATCCCTCCAGGATTTAAAATCTCAAGACTCTGGGAAATCAACTTGTGATAATCCTTGGCCACAGAGAAGGTTTGTTTTTTGTTCCGAGCAAAGCTAGGCGGATCTAGGACAATCACATCGTAGGTCAAGCCTTTTCGTTTGGCATACTTGAAATATTCAAAGACATCCATGACCACAAAACGATGGTCGTCTGTGCTGATTCCATTTGCCTGAAAATGCGCTTGAGACAATTCTCGTGAACGTTTGGCTAAATCAACCGAAGTTGTCTGGTTTGCTCCTCCCATGGCCGCAGCTACTGAAAAAGCTGCTGTATAAGAAAACATATTGAGCAAGGATTTACCCATAGCCAATCCATCCACCAAGCTACCACGAACCTCGTGCTGGTCTAGGAAAATCCCTGTCATCAAGCCATCATTCATAAAGACTTGATACAAGACACCATTTTCCAAAACAGTGAAAAAGTCAGGTGCTTCTTGACCATAAACATGGGTAGATTCATAGTCCAAACCCTTAAAGCGGATCTTCTCATAGGCCCCTAAAACCTCAGGAAAAACCTGTCTAAAGGCTTCTGAGATGGTCTGACGAATCTGATAAACATAAGAGTTATACCAAGAAAAGACAGCATAGTCGCCATAAAGGTCCACTGTCAGACCCCCAAAGCCATCTCCCTCTTGGTTGAAGAGACGAAAGGCAGTTGTCAAATCATCTTGATAGTAGGCGCTTCTCTTTTCTTTGGCTTGTCTAAACAGCATTTCAAAGAAAGATTGATTGAAGGCCACCTTGTCCTTACTAACAAACCAGCCCAAGCCCTTGTTTTGCTGAGAAAGGTAGGCAGTCCCAAGAAAGGTTCCTTCTTGACCCTGCACTTCTACTTCCTGATCCTTAAGATTGACATTCTCAAGATCACTGGCTTCTAGTAAAACTAGCCCCTTAGCAAGCTTCTTTTCAACCCTTTTGCTAACTCTTATTCTATTCATAACTACCATTATATCAAACTTTTAGACAATTCTCAAAAAAGAAACTACCCTTGCTTTTTTACTCTTCTTTTAAAAAATGGTATACTAATACTAATAAAAAATTAGGAAGTAAATATGTGAAAAGCAATTTTAACAAAATCCAAAAAGCCATGGGTACCAGACTAGGTTTTGTCCTAACCCTTTTAATCCTCTATTGGCTCAAAACCTTATTAGCCTATGCCGTTGACTTTAATTTAGATATTCAAGTGGGCAAGTTGCAGGGAAATTACCTTGCCTTTATCGCCTTTTTCAATCCCCTTCCCTTGGGGCTACTCCTGCTGGCTCTAGCCCTCTATGCTCGGTCAACCAAAATCTTTTATGGTCTGAGTATAGCTATTTATAGCCTGTTGTTCATTTGGCTCTATTCTAATGTCTTTTACTATCGAGAATTTAGTGACTTTATCACGGCTAATACCATGAAGGTGGTCAGCAAGGTGTCTGTTGGTACTGCAGAATTAGAGTTACTGCGCTTTTGGGATTTCATCTATTTTATGGATTTCCCACTGCTGGCTTTCCTTTTCTATAAAAAATTCATCCAGCTGGATAGGAGACCTTTCAAATTCCGCTCCAGTGTTGCCATCACTGCTCTCTCGGCCCTGCTCTTTTCAGCTAACCTTTTCTTGGCTGAAATTGAGCGTCCCGATCTCCTATCGCGAGGATTTTCGAATTATTATGTTGTCCGCGCCCTTAGTTTGCCAGCCTTTTTAGGCTATAGTGCCAACCAATCCTATAGCGCCAACAAGGAACGAGCCAAGGCCTCTGAGACAGATCTGCAACCTATTACAGATTATATTCAAGAGCATTCGGCTAAGCCCAATCCAGACTATTTTGGCTTGGCCAAAGGAAAAAATGTGATTTATCTCCACTTGGAGAGCTTCCAGCAGTTCCTGCTTGACTATAAACTCAACCTAGATGAAACTGAGCATGAAGTCACTCCCTTCCTTAATTCCCTCTACCATTCGCAATCTACACTAGCCTTTTCGAATATCTTTAACCAAGTCAAGGCTGGTAAAACCTCAGATGCGGAAACCATGCTAGAGACTGGTTTGTTTGGACTTGACCAAGGTTCCTTTATGGTCAACTATGGAAGTACCAATACCCAGCAGGCAGCGCCTTTTATCCTAACAAAAAATGGCTATCAATCAAGTGCTGTCTTTCACGGTAATATTGGGACCTTCTGGAACCGAAATACGACCTACAAACAATGGGGCTATCAATACTTCTTTGATGCATCCTACTTCACCAAGCAAGACAGTAACAATTCTTTCCAATATGGTTTAAATGATAAAATCATGATGAAAGATTCTATCCAATATCTGGAGCACTTGCAGCAGCCTTTTTATGCCAAGTATATCACGGTGTCCAATCACTATCCCTATGCTAGCAATCTGACAGGCGATGAGCTTGGTTTCCCACTGGCTAAAACCAAAGATGAAACAATCAACGGCTACTTCCAAACAGCTAACTATCTGGATAGTGCCATCAAGGCCTTCTTTGACTATCTCAAAGAAAGTGGCCTCTATGAAAAATCCATCATCGTCATTTACGGAGACCATTATGGTATTTCCAACTCCCGCAATCCTGAGCTGGCACCCTTGATTGGAAAGACTTCTGAGAACTGGTCGAATTACGACAATGCCATGTTGCAACGGGTGCCTTTTATGGTGGTCATGCCTGGCTATGAAAAAGGACAAATCATCAATACCTACGGTGGACAAATCGATATCTTACCGACTCTCGAACACCTCCTTGGTATTGAGTCCAATTCCTTCCTTCAAGTCGGCCAAGACCTTCTGTCTCCAGATCATCAAGAAATCGTTGCCTTTCGAACTGCCAATTCCTTCGTCACACCAAAATACACCAGCTACGACGGACGAACCTACTATACTGAGAGCGGTCTTGAAATCAGCAATCTTGATGAACAAGCTCAAACTGAACTAGAAAGCGTTCGGCAGGCAGCCAGCCAACAGCTAAAAATCAGCGACCAGATTCAAACTGGTGATTTGATACGTTTCTACCAAGCAGATCATCTTGGAAAAGTTGATACTGAAAGTATTTCTTACCTCAATTCCTTGCCCATTCTGCAAAAGATTGAACAGGAAAAAGGTAGTCAATCAACCAGTCTCTTTAGCCAACGACAAGGTAAAACCAGTGCTGACCTTTTCAAGGCACCAAGTTACCAAGAACTCCATCCAGAGTCGGCAGAAACCGAATCAAAATCACAATAAAAAATGCTCTTCCGTCTTGGAGGAGCATTTCTTTTTATAAAATAAAATTCAACGAAAATCAAAGAGCAAACTAAGAAACTAGCCTTAGATTAACTTTGAGATTATAGGTAGAGAGGTTGTACCTGCAATATATGTCTGTCAAATTTAGTGACGAAGATAGTAGAAGAAATATTAGGATATAGATCAGCTTCAGCAGGTATCTGGAAAATTTGATTTTATAGAAAAGCCTTTTGTTACAAACTAAATATACTATCAATAAATAATATTATAGAAGCAACAATAATTAAAATTTCACCTATCTGCATCATTCTATTTCTAACTTTAAATATATGTTCTATCAAAAATACTTGGATCACACACATTATAGGAATGAAAGTTTTTGAAATTGAAAAATATCCAAATAAATAAACTATAAACAACAATAATAGAACTATATTATATTTCTTATTCAAAACATTCCTCCCTATATTTTTTTGATTGCCAATCGTAATCATTTACAACTATATTCTAACAAACTATAAAAGCGTTTGTCGAATTGAATTTATCAAGCAATCGACCAACTAGCTCATCTTTTTTCTATTTCTGCCAATATGCGTGACAGGTAGTAATGATAGCCAAAAATAGCAAGAGCAAGCAAGAGGATAAGAACTCCTACTCCCAAGCTGATGGCAAGGACAGGGGCGAGAGACCGAACCAAGAACAAACTTGCTATGACTAAAATCATTAAGATAACACTATAAATTAAGAGTAAAACTATTGCTACTATACGATTTGAACGGTTCACCAAGTCCGTAATGCTACTCCAATTGGTTGACAGATTTTTCACGTCCTTAAGGTAATGGTGGCAAGAAAGGATGACACTGGCAAGGATCCATGCCACAAGAAGGTAAATCATCGAAAGGATGGGCAAGCCTAGATATAGAGAAAGGCCAAGTAAAGTCAGAACTGGTAAAAAGGACTGGACAGCAAATATAATCCAAAATTTCACTTTCACATAACGAGCAAAGTCAAAGGGTAAACTCTTAAGAAAATCAACATTTTCTCTCTCCAAGGACAAGGCAATTGAATGCAGGCTGGTGATATTGTTATTGACAACTGCTATAAACACTCCTACAAAAAACAAGGGTAACCAGTATGGAGGATGAATGTCTGGAACTATCTGAGAATCTCGGATTTTGGAAATCAGACCGATCATCATGAGATAAGGAAGGAAAGCACTTGTAAAAAGCACTGTAATCACGCCAGTCCCCTGTCCCAAGAGGGTGAGGTGGTAGCGTAAAACCATACGGAAAAATCCCTTTTTAGTAGTTGAAATTCTCTCCTTACTGCGACGTTCTTTCTTGACCTTCTCCTCACTGTTAAGCAGAATCACGTCATAAAAACGAGGAAAAACCTTCTTTTTGCTCAAGTAAAGCAAGAAGAGAGTTAGTCCTATCCAAGCGAGCAGACCCAGGATGGCTTCTGTCGAAAAAGGCTCCACTGCTATTTTGTAAAAGAGATGAATAGGATAAAGGAGAAATGGAATGTCTCTAACTTTGTCAACAATACGTCCAGAAGTCGACTGTAGAAAGAAGACATATATTAAAGGTATGAGAACTCCTATCCCAATCATCACATTCGAAAAAATAGACTGATACTTTCTGAAGACCCTAGTCTGAGCCAAGAAATGTACTGCCACTACCATCACTAAAGTAACAGAGACAAATAATAAGGCCAAGGACAGTAGCATCAAAGGCAAGCCCAGCCAAAGAGAAGGTGCTAGCCTAATATAGAGGACTAGAAAATAAGCTAGGATTGGTACAATTCCAGGCAGAGCTGGCAAGAGGACAGACAGTCCTTTAGCGATTATAATCTCTGATTCTTTAAAGGCATAGGGCCTATAGGAGACCAGGTCCTTACTCTCATAAAAGACATTGTAAAAAGCTGTTAAAGAAGTTGAAAAGGCAATCACTAGTAAAATAGCAACCATGAAGCTAAAATAAACAGGCCTTTCCTCAAAAGGAAAATGAATGGCTATATTTATAAACATTAATAGCATCAAGAGACTAGAAAAAATGTAAGAACTTAGGACTCTAGCGGAAACATTTACTTTTTTCCCAGGATTCTTAGCCTGCTTCTTTCGTAGATTAGCCAGATTAGCTTCTTGAGATGAATAGAGGATATTGATATCCACTAATTTTTTAATGACCTTGAGACGCATCCGCAACCTCCTCTTTTCTACCAGCAAGACTAAGGTAGATACTTTCCAAAGACTGGTCTGGGTAATCTTTTCTCAAGTCCTCTACACTACCACAATAAATCAAATGCCCCTTTTTTAAAATGGCAATCCGATCACAGACTTGCTCAGCTACCTCTAGGACATGGGTTGAAAACAAGACCGTCTTCCCTTTTTGTGCATGTTCCTTCATCATTTGCTTCAAATCAAAGGCAGCCTGGGGATCCAAACCTGTCAAGGGTTCGTCCAAGACCCAAATATCGGGATCGGACAAGAGTGCTCCGATGACAAAGACTTTCTGACGCATTCCGTGAGAAAGTGTTTCAATAACCTGATAGCGGTTTTCAGCAAAATCAAAAACGTTCAATAGCCTAGCTAGACTAGCCTCCAAGTCAGAACTAGTCAGATCATAGGATGAAGCAATCAATTCCCAAAATTCATTGGCCGTTAAACGCAAAAATAAGTCAGGCGAGTCTGCTACGTAGCCAATCTTTCGTTTAATAGCCAAGCGATTTTCCGATAACTCCTGACCGTCTACCAAAATACGACCACTGCTGGGTGAAATGATACTGACTAGGGATTTTATAGTGGTCGATTTTCCAGCCCCATTATGGCCAATCAAGCCCATAATCTCCCCATTTTCAATCTGCAAATTGAGATTGCTCAAAGCCTCTTTATCACCATACAACTTACTAACATTTTGAAATTCAATCATGGGATGACTCCTATCTTTATCTATATCACATACTATTATACTAGCACTTTGATACAAAAAAATCAACACTTTATTTTAAGTAGATACAATAGTTTCCTTCTATTCTTACGCAAACGTTTGCGCCAAGAGATACTTTATGATAGAATAAAGAACAAGATTGACAAGTAAGAGGAAACATCATGCAAAATCAAACACTCATGCAATACTTTGAATGGTATCTGCCCCACGACGGTCAGCACTGGACACGTCTGGCTGAAGATGCTCCACACCTAGCTGATCTCGGTATCAGCCATGTCTGGATGCCACCAGCTTTCAAGGCTACCAATGAAAAAGATGTCGGCTATGGGGTCTATGACTTATTCGACTTAGGAGAGTTTAACCAAAAAGGAACTGTCCGCACCAAGTATGGTTTTAAAGAAGACTATCTTCAAGCTATTCAAGCTCTAAAAGCACAGGGAATTCAACCTATGGCTGATGTAGTTCTCAACCACAAGGCTGCTGCCGATCACAGGGAAGCCTTTCAGGTTATTGAGGTGGATCCTGTTGACCGTACAGTCGAACTCGGAGAACCCTTCATCATCAACGGCTGGACTAGCTTTACCTTCGATGGTCGCCAAGATACCTATAATGACTTCCACTGGCACTGGTACCACTTCACCGGTACAGACTATGATGCCAAACGCCGAAAGTCTGGGATTTATCTGATTCAAGGGGATAACAAGGGCTGGGCTAACGAGGAATTGGTCGATAACGAAAACGGTAACTACGACTACCTCATGTATGCTGATCTAGACTTTAAACATCCTGAAGTCATCCAAAATATCTATGACTGGGCTGACTGGTTCATGGAGACGACTGGTGTAGCTGGTTTCCGCTTGGATGCCGTTAAGCACATTGATTCTTTCTTTATGCGCAATTTTATCCGTGATATAAAGGAAAAATACGGTGACGATTTCTACGTTTTTGGTGAATTTTGGAATCCCGATAAGGAAGCCAATCTGGACTATCTTGAAAAAACGGAAGAACGCTTTGACCTTGTCGATGTTCGTCTCCACCAGAATCTCTTTGATGCTAGCCGAGCAGGTTCCAACTATGACCTTCGTGGCATTTTTACAGATAGCTTGGTTGAACTCAAGCCCGACAAGGCTGTGACTTTTGTCGACAACCACGATACCCAACGAGGTCAGGCTCTTGAGTCTACTGTTGAAGAATGGTTCAAACCAGCAGCCTATGCCCTCATTTTGTTACGCCAAGACGGCCTTCCATGTGTCTTTTACGGAGACTACTATGGGATTTCAGGGCAGTATGCTCAAGAAAATTTCAAAGAAGTCCTTGACCGCCTCCTAACCATCCGAAAAGATTTGGCCTATGGAGAGCAAACAGACTACTTTGATGATGCTAACTGTATCGGTTGGGTACGTTCAGGTGCTGAAAATCAATCCCCAATCGCAGTCTTGATCTCAAATGACCAAGAAAACAGCAAGTCAATGTTTATCGGCCAAGAATGGGCTAACCAAACTTTCGTAGATTTACTTGGAAATCACCAAAATCAAGTTACAATCGATGAGGAAGGTTATGGACAATTCCCAGTCTCAGCTAGATCCGTAAGTGTCTGGGCAACCAATACAATCTAATAACTCATAATAATCCAGCCAGATCCAATCGGATTTGGCTGTAACCGCCCAATAACTAAGTATATTGAAAAATCTCCAGACTAGAGAACTCACGGATAGTTCCTAATCTGGAGATTTTTTATTTTCTTATCATCGCTACAAAGCTACTAACTCAGTTCCTGAAAGTAGTGTTTTCTTCAAACCTAGACTTCTTCTTTGAGTTGACTAAGAACAGTACTGATTTCAGAAATTAGTTCTACTTCTTTTTGAGGATCTTTTTGCTGGCTATTATACTCCATGAAAATCAAAGAGCAAACTAGGAAGCTAGCTACAGGTTACTCAAAACACTGTTTTGAGGTTGCAGATAGAGCTGACATTGTTTGAAGAGATTTTCAAAGAGTATTACTTGATTACAATTTACCTGCTACGGCATCCAACAATTCTTGGATTTTAGCTTGGTTGCTTCCTACTGCCATGGCCATGTCTGGTTTACCACCACCACGTCCATCGACGATTGGTGCCAATTCTTTGACAAGGTTTCCTGCATGAAGGTATTTTGTCTTGCTGACTACTAAAACATATACTTTGTCTTCACAATCCATGGAATTTCTTGACTACACTCATAAACTGTACAATTTTGTTTTTGGGAAACTTTATTAAATGCAAATTTTTCAAATTCAAAAAGAATTTGATTCTCAATAAAACTACAATTATATAATACAATATTTTTATAATAATTTTCAAGTATAGGAGAATCTTTACTCGGAGAACCAGGCAAATTCTTATATTTCAATGTTCCTTCTATTTTGCTAGGTAAAGGTGCCTCTTCAACCGTTCCAATAATAAAATTATATTGTATTTTAAAGTTTCTGTTTGGTTCTTTTTTATAATTCAGCGGAGAGCCAATGATAGCAATATCAGATAGAGCTCTCAAAACTGATGTATGAAATTGCACAGGAATTTTTTCTAAATACGATGTAGCAGTTTTTTTCAATTCTATTATATAAACTGATACAATGTTATCCACAAACCATAAAATGATTCCATCACAAAACTTTTGAGAAAATAATGTATTCATCCCATTATTATCCGGATTATGCTTTCCTAATTTATATAACTTTCCCTTTTGTGGAAAAGATAAATGCAAATTCATTTCAAAATTATTTTGTTTTTCAGAAATAATAGTCTGAAAAGTATTTATTTCTTCAATAAAATCATTGTTTATTAATTGTCTATTTCTCAATATAATCACTCTTCCAGATAATTTAAGTTTTGTTGACTTTTTAGAGTCATTCTCTGCAATAACAATAACTGTTCATTCATAAATTCTGAAATTAAACCATAGTCACCCAGCTCCAATTTAGTAAACATATACTTAGAATTATTCTCAGATTTTAAATCAAGAAGCTCCCATCCGCCTACGGTATTATTACTAGGACTAGCCAAATACCAATTATTAACAAGTGTCAACATAATATCACTATGGGTTGCGATAACAATTCTATAACGCTTTGAAAGATGTTTTAAATATTTAAACATTCCTAAAATACTCTTTATCGAGAGGTGAGCCTCTGGCTCCTCAATGATTAACAATTGACGACTAACATATTGCATTGACTTTCTAGGAAACCTTTGATATTGTTCTAAAATGTGTAAACTCTGTAATTTATTTTGTTTAGTAGAAAATAACTCACGAGGAATTTCTACACCTAAATTATCTGTTAAAGAAATTACCTCACCATCATCAAAATTTAGAGTACCCCCTATTAATTCCTTAAACTCATCTGAAGTATAATCATTCTCTTCCCAGAATTTAGCCATAAATCGTTTGGATTCTTTAGCTTCCTCATAGTCTTTCATAAATTTCTGTTCACTATAACGTAAAAATGAAGTTTCTGAAAGGATTTTTTCAAGATTCTTGCTCATTGAATATACACGCTCTGACGGAATATAAGTAATATTAAAAATATTATTATTGATTAAGAACTTTTCTTCAATCATTTTAGAAATCATAAATTTAAAAGAATCCAATAAATCCTCAACTGGGTTAGTATTCAATGATTTAATGATTTTCTTTAAGCTACTTTTATTAAGGAATCTAACATGACCAATGTCTTTGCTTTTAAACTCTAGGTAATAGTCTTCTGAATTTTCAATGTTAATAAAATCATTAGCAGAATCACTGGAGAAAGAACTAATACTTACTGTAATCTCTTCAGAAAAGTTAACTAATTCTTCAATATTGCCAAATTCTATTAATAAACCTTCCATTGATAATTTTTCAAACAATACATCCGTTCTTACTCTCTTCTCAATGTCATATTTTAATTCTTGTATCGCCTCTTCAAATTGTTCTTTTATTTCAGAACTATTTGCCAAAGATAATTGAAATCTAAAATTATTATCACCATCTTTAGAAACTTTTTTTATGTTTAAATTAGATCGATCAATTATAGACGAGATAAAATTATTATTTGATCTAAAATGTGAAATCACTGAATCATTAATCTTGCTATATGCTTCTAACAATAAAGTTTTTCCAGTACCATTATCTCCAATTAGAATATTCATTTGATTACTGAATTCTAAATCAACATTAGCAATATTCGCATATTTTCCAATTTTAATTCTCATTGTAAACCTCTTTCTATAGAAGGTTATATAGAAATCTTTAAAGTATAGTAATTAACTCACTTTAAACTTTTGTTCAAAAATAATAGTTAATTTACTTCGATTTCCAGTTTCCTGATTACAATTTACCTGCTACTGCATCCAACAATTCTTGGATTTTAGCTTGGTTGCTTCCTCCTGCCATGGCCATGTCTGGTTTACCACCACCACGTCCATCGACGATTGGTGCTAATTCTTTGACAAGGTTTCCTGCATGAAGGTCTTTTGTCTTGCTTGCTACAAGGACATTGACTTTATCACCGATAGCGGCAACTAGGACAAGAAGATCAGAGTAGTCTTTTTGTTTCCAGTTATCTGCAAAGGTACGAAGGGCACCTGCATCTGATACAGACACTTGACTAGCAATGTAACGGTGACCATTGACTTCCTTCACATCCTTGAAGATATCGCCTGCGGCTGCAGCTGCGGCCTTTTCCTTCAACTCAGCATTTTCTTTTTGTAATTGACGAAGTTGTTCTTGGAGTCCTTCGACCTTATGAGGTACTTCCTTGACTTGAGGTGCTTTCAAGGTTGCTGCGACAGCTTTAAGAGCGTCTTCTTGTTCACGGTAGGCTTCAAAGGCTTCCTTACCAGTCACTGCCAAGATACGGCGAGTTCCAGAACCAATCCCTTCTTCTTTGACAATCTTGAAGAGTCCAATCTCAGAAGTGTTGCCAACGTGGGTACCACCACAAAGCTCGATAGAGTAGTCACCGATAGTAACAACACGGACTTCCTTGCCGTATTTCTCACCAAAGAGAGCCATAGCTCCCATTTCTTTAGCAGTGTCAATATCCGTTTCAACTGTCTTCACTTCAAGAGCTTCCCAGATTTTCTCGTTGACTTGCTGCTCAATCGCACGCAATTCTTCAGCAGTCACTGCTTGGAAGTGGGTAAAGTCAAAGCGAAGGAATTCAACTTCATTAAGAGATCCTGCTTGTGTCGCGTGGTTTCCAAGGATATTGTGAAGGGCAGCGTGAAGCAAGTGAGTCGCAGTGTGGTTTTTCATAACACGGTGACGACGATTTGTATCAATTGCCAAGGTATATTCTTGGTTCAAGGCAAGCGGTGCAAGGACTTCAACAGTGTGAAGAGCTTGTCCGTTTGGTGCTTTTTGAACATTGGTCACAGTAGCCACAACCTTACCTGACTCATCCAAGATTTGTCCGTGGTCAGCTACCTGTCCACCCATTTCAGCATAAAATGACGTTTCCGCAAAGATAAGAGAGGCAGTTCCTTCTGAAACAGCTTCTACTTCTGCATTGTCCGCCACGATAGCTACCAATTTAGAAGACAATTGGCTAGCATTGTAGTTGAAGACACTTTCTACAGTGATGTTTTGAAGAGTTTCATTTTGCATCCCCATTGAGCCACCCTTGACAGCTGACGCACGCGCGCGTTCTTGCTGTTCTTTCATGGCTGCTTCAAAACCTTCACGGTCTACAGTCATACCAGCTTCTTCAGCGATTTCTTCAGTCAATTCAACTGGGAACCCATAAGTATCATAGAGTTTGAAGACATCTGAACCAGCGATAACAGATTGACCTTTTTCTTTCAAGTCTGCTACAATGCCTTGGGCAAAGTGTTGACCTGAGTGAAGAGTACGCGCAAATGATTCTTCTTCGCTCTTAACGATTTTCTCAATAAAGTCACGTTTCTCAAGCACTTCTGGGTAGTAGCTTTCCATGATTTTTCCAACAGTTGGAACGAGTTTGTAAAGGAAAGGCTCGTTGATACCCAATTTTTGACCATGCATAGAAGCACGACGGAGAAGACGGCGAAGGACATAACCACGTCCTTCATTTCCTGGAAGAGCACCATCACCGATGGCAAATGACAAAGAACGAATGTGGTCAGCGATAACCTTAAAGCTCATGTTATCGCCATCTTGGTCATAGACCTTACCAGACAATTTCTCAACTTCACGAATAATCGGCATGAAGAGGTCTGTTTCAAAGTTTGTCTTAGCCCCTTGGATAACCGCCACCAAACGCTCCAAACCAGCGCCCGTATCAATGTTCTTGTGTGGCAATTCCTTGTATTCGCTACGAGGAACAGCAGGGTCTGCGTTAAATTGTGACAAAACGATGTTCCAGATTTCGATATAACGGTCGTTTTCGATATCTTCTGCAAGCAGGCGAAGACCGATATTTTCTGGGTCAAAGGCTTCTCCACGGTCAAAGAAGATTTCTGTATCTGGTCCAGAAGGCCCCGCACCGATTTCCCAGAAGTTGTCCTCGATTGGAATCAAGTGACTTGGATCCACTCCCACTTCAATCCAGCGGTTGTAAGAATCTTTATCATCTGGATAGTAGGTCATGTAAAGTTTTTCAGCTGGGAAATCAAACCACTCAGGGCTTGTCAAAAGCTCATAAGCCCAAGTGATGGCTTCGTCACGGAAATAATCTCCGATAGAGAAGTTCCCCAACATTTCAAACATGGTATGGTGACGTGCAGTCTTCCCTACGTTCTCGATATCGTTAGTACGAATAGCCTTTTGCGCATTAGTAATACGTGGATTTTCAGGGATGATGGTCCCGTCAAAGTATTTCTTAAGGGTTGCTACCCCAGAGTTGATCCACAAAAGTGTTGGATCATTTACAGGAACCAAACTTACTGATGGTTCTACTGAGTGACCTTTGGTTGCCCAGAAATCAAGCCACATTTGGCGTACTTGTGCACTAGATAGTTGTTTCATATTATCTCCTTATTTACTTGTTTAATGTGATTGGCTTTCCAGCATCTCCACATAGTCAATCGCGACACAGAGGGAAATGACTAGATCTGCGTAAGCGTCCTCCAGAACCGTTACGGTATAGGTAGAGGTCAAATGGAAGAGTTCCTTCTTAATTTCCACAATCAGCTGATCGCGATCATCCAGCAATTTGAAATTCAAATCCCAGATATTGCCCTCGATACGAAGACCTAGATTATCAAACTCATACTTATCTCGCCAGAAGGTCAACTTCTTGCGAATGACAAAACTCGAGCCATCCCGAAGCTGAATCTCAAAACGAGGAAGCAAGGTCAAGATTTCTTTACTAATCTGACTGACTTGTTCACCATTAGCATCATAGATGGTAAAAGTTTTGGGAATCTTAAAAAATGATCCCCCTACCTGATAGGCGATTTCTCCCCTGTCATCCTTGATAGCGAAGCGTTCGCCTCCAAGGCGAAACTTTTGTTTGACAAGAAATGTTTTCATCAACACCTCCAAAAACTAAAAGACAAGCTCATATCACGAAGGGCGAAAAACCGCGGTACCACCTTCATTCAATGAACTTGTCATTCTCTTGTTCTTATGCAATTGTATGATTGAGTAGCATGACCTCCTAGCTTAGATGGCTCGCAGCACCGCCATTTCTCTGGACTAAGACTACTGAAAATCAATTCTCAACTTTCTTATTATAACGTTTTTTTAAGCTGGCGTCAACTGGGAATGATTCTAACCAATAGTAGTGTGGTAGGAGAGAAGATATTTTGCCTTATAACACTGTTTAATAGGTTTCCCCCACATTCATACGCTTCCACTCAGAAAACTCTACCTTGAACAATTCTGGAGCTTTTGTAGTCTTATCATATACCACAACGTAATAACCTTTTTTATTCCAGAACTTACCCAAAATCTCAGCGTCTTCTAACTCTGCTTCATAATCTAACATCTCATATCGTTGTGTTTCTTTGACTGTTTCCTCTTTTTTATCATTATCAACCCCAACAGTGACAAAATTTACACCTATAAAGATAACCATGTAAAACAATACCAAGGCAAAGCCCAAACCCTTTAATAACTTCATTTTCTTTTCTCTACTTTCTTCTTTTGTGTTCTCTAAATATTAAATAATCTTATAAATAGTGTCTTTCTTTATTTGAATCTAATTTCAAATCCAATTTTTTCAATCACTTCTTGGATTTCATCTAGCGATACTAAAAACCATTCTTTAAAGTCAGGTAGGGATTTATATTCTTTCCATAACTTTCTCCCTTATCACTATATATGATTCTTTTCTTATCATTTTTATTTGAAAATCCAATAATAGTAACTGTGACCCCTGCATTATGGGCCGCACTATTGTTCCATTTAAAAGATTGATACGCAAAGGAAATTTGACCATATCGTAGAAGAACATTCCACAAAATTGAAACTTGTTCACCTTGATTTATTGAATTTGTTGTTACAAAAGCATATTGAGCATTTTTACCATAAATAAGGTGAGTTGCCTTATAAAACCATCCCGAAATATAATCTAATTTTTTAGAAGAAATTTCTGAACAAATCACATTTTCTAGTTCCTTCTTTTGTTCCAAGGTCATTTTTTTAGAGCCTATATACGGCGGATTTCCAAATATATAAACTTCGTCATCTGCCTTGACATTCAACACAGTTTCCCATTCAATTCTTAGAGCATTCCCACAAAGAATATTTCCAGCATCTCTTAAGGGGAGTAGTCTTGGATGGACATCAGCAAGAGCTTCTTCCATTTCCACATTCATCTGGTGTTCTGCTATATACAAGGATAGCCTTGCTACTTCATGAGCGAAATCATCCAATTCAATTCCTGAAAACTGGGATAGAGAAATCTTAGATGCATCAGCAATCAATTCTCCTTGATAAACAGCTTTTTCATTCAAGGAGTCACGAATTTCACGCTGTTTGACTAAGATATTAATTTCTAAACGACGAAGTTCTTTATAGGTAATGATGAGGAAATTTCCAGAACCACAGGCAGGGTCTAAAAACTTGATAGATGCCATACGAGTAAGTAACTCTTCTAACTTGGGTAAGAGTTGTCGCAATTCCTTGCGGCGATGCTCCTCGCTAAAGTCACCACCTCCTATATAGTAATCAGCTCGTTCTTCTAATTCCGTAAATGTTGCTCGTAGATTATCTAAAAATAGTGGTTTGATGACCTTCATAATATTAGGCACGCTAGTATAGTGCATACCCGATGTTGATCTTGCTTCTGCATTTGCCACGGTTTGAATCATTGATCCCAAAATATCTGGATTGATTTCATTCCAGTTTAGCAATTCTCCTGCTTCAATGAGTAATTGACGAGTTCTTTTATTGAAAATAAGGTCATGATGTGGCTCTGAAAAAAGCTTACCATTTACATAAGGAAAATCTGATAACCATGACTCTAAATTCTGACGACTAAATTCAGGCATATCTAAAACAGTAAATAGTTTTCTAACACACTCATTCAAGTCAGAACCATCTTCGGATGTCCTCATCTTAATAACATTTGTGAAAGCTCCCTTGGAGATGATATTTGTATCTTCTGCAAATAGTAGAAAAAGAACACGAATCAAAAATAGATTAAATGATTTACCATCAGTTTCAGTGATTGCTAGTTCAGGATTGATAGAAATTAGTTCATCATAAAGTTTGGTAAAACGCTCTGCCGCTTTTACATCAGCAGGGTTTTCCTTATCATAATCAATCTTTTCAATACCATTCCAAGGTAAGAAGAAATCACAATGGGCTGGTAAATCATTAAAAGAAATTGCTAGAGTTAGCCCTGTCTGTGTATCCTTTGCATATAATTCTTGAAAATCTGTTGTAATAATAAATCGAGATTTACGAACCTGATCCTCCAACTCTTTATCAATCTCAGTCAGAGTAAGTAATGGCTGATTTTCAACTTTACGAAAATACAATTTGTTTTTTATTATAAAATCATCAGATGCCACTTTACTTGCTCTTGTTATGGTCGTTTTAGTAATGTCAAACAATGAAACAAATTCAATAATGAATGTCGATTTATTAAGATTCTCTACTAAAACCTTAGTTCTATCCTCAATCTCAGTGATATTTAATAACTTTTTAGCCATTAGATACCTCCAAGAAACGCAAAAAGCCTACTGAATTTTCAGTAGGTTTCAATCTATATTTTTTGCCTTTTTTTATTAGGTTATATATATATATGCATTTGCGTAGTCTGGCTCATTTTGAACTCCTTTGGAATTAAATTTTCAGAGATGCTATAAACAATACTAATAACTCTCTGCCTAAAACTATTATACCATAATTTCTATTTTTTCTAAAAAACGAACCAGCTTAACTGATTCATTTCGTGACTGCTAACTCCTACTTCCGATACATTTTAAACTGTAGGAAGAGGTCGCTATATTTGCCTGTCCATTTATGGTCAAATTTCTCATAAACTTCTAGGTGTTTCATAGTTTCAGCATCAGGATAGAAGGCTTTGTCTTCTTTTTTATCCTCTGGGAGTAATTCCTTAGCTGGTAGGTTTGGTGTTGAATAGCCGACATACTCCGCATTTTGGAGAGCATTTTCAGGTTTCAACATAAAGTTGATAAAGGCATAGGCTGCATCTTGGTTTTTGACTGTTTTGGGAATGACCATATTGTCAAACCAAAGGTTGCTGGCCTCGGTCGGAACCACATAGCGTAGATTTTCATTTTTCTCCAGCATTTGGCTAGCTTCACCAGAGAAGGTCACGCCGATAGCAGCATTGTTCTGAATCATGTAGCCCTTCATCTCGTCGGCAACGATAGCCTTGATATTGGGAGTCAGTTTGTAGAGCTTATCCACTGTCTCTTCCAACTGCTGGGGATCCTTGGAGTTGAGGCTGTAGCCGAGGGAATTGAGCCCTAGACCCAGCACTTCACGCGCCCCATCAAAGAGCATAATAGAGTTCTTATACTCTGGCTTCCAGAGGTCATCCCAATGCTCAGGCGCTTCCTCTACCATGGTTTCATTGTAGACAATTCCCAGTGTTCCCCAGAAATAAGGGATAGAGTATTTATTTCCTGGGTCAAAGGACTGGTTGAGGAACTCCGGTCCGATATTTTCAAGACCTTCAAGTTTTGAATAATCAAGCGGTACCAAGAGGTCTTCGTCCTTCATCTTGTTAATCATGTATTCACTAGGAATGGCAATATCGTAGGTCGTTCCACCCTGCTTGATCTTGGTATACATGGCTTCGTTGGAGTCAAAAGTCTCGTACTGAACTTGGATTCCTGTTTCTTCTGTGAATTGCTCCAAGAGTTCTGGATCGATATAGTCTCCCCAGTTATAGATAACCAGTTTTTGACTATCTCGGCTATTGATTTTACTGTCTAGATGCGTCGCAATTCCCCACAAAACCAGGATAATAGCTGCAATTCCTGCTAAAAATGAATAGAGTTTTTTCATGCTTGCTCCTCCTTCTCACGTGAGATAAAGTAATAGCCAACAACTAGGATAATACTAAAGAGAAAGACAAGGGCAGACAGGGCATTGATTTCTAGCGAAATCCCCTTACGAGCACGAGAGTAAATCTCAACTGATAGGGTTGAAAAGCCATTTCCAGTCACAAAGAAGGTCACGGCAAAGTCATCTAGCGAATAGGTGAAGGCCATGAAGTAACCTGCAATGATAGACGGAGTCAGGTAAGGAAGCATGATTTCCTTGAACATCTGAAATTGACTAGCTCCCAAGTCATAGGCCGCATGAATCATGTCGCCATTCATTTCCTTGAGTCGAGGCAAGACCATCAAGACCACGATAGGAATGGAGAAGGCCACGTGACTAGATAGAACGGTCAAAAAGCCAAGTGAAAACTTGAGTTGGGTAAAGAGAATCAAGAAGCTAGCACCAATCATAACGTCAGGCGCAACCATGAGGATATTATTGAGTGATAGAAAGGCTTCTTGGTATTTCTTACGAGACTGGTAGATGTAAATGGCACCAAAAGTCCCGATAATGGTCGCTATCAAGGCTGATAGGAAGGCCAAGAAAAATGTCTGAGCCAAAATCAGCATGAGTCTCCCATCTCCAAACATGGTTTCAAAGTGAGTCCAGCTAAAACCTGTAAAGCTATTCATATCATCACCAGCATTAAAGGCATAGCCAATCAAGTAAAAGATAGGCAGGTAGAGGACCAGAAAGACCAGTACCAGATAAAGGTTGGCAAATTTTTTCATCGTTCTCTCCTTTCCTTGGTCACCCACATGGTGATGAACATGGTCAAGATGAGAATTACACCGATGGTTGAACCCATACCGTAGTTGTCATTGGTTAGAAAATTCTGCTCAATGGCTGTACCTAGTGTGATAACGCGGTTCCCACCAATCAAACGGGTCAGCATGAAGAGACTCAAGCTGGGGATAAAGACCGATTGGACCCCACTTCTCACCCCATTCATCGATAGAGGGAAGATGACATGACGGAAGGTCTCCCACTTGGTCGCACCTAGGTCATAGCTGGCATTGATGAGATTGTTGTCCATATCATCCAAGACATTGAAAATCGGCAATATCATAAAGGGAAGCTCGATGTAGCTTGCGACAAAGATAAAGGAGAAATCGGTAAAGAGCAACTGTTGTGAGCCGATTCCGATAAATTCCAAGAATTGGTTAATAGAGCCATTCTGACCAAAAATTCCGATAAAAGCATAAGCCTTGAGGAGCAAATTGATCCAGGTTGGCAGGATAATCAGCATGAGCCAGAGTTGACGGTGCTTGAGACGGGTCAAAAAGAGGGCTGTTGGATAGCTGATAAGCAAGGTCACAAAGGTCACAATTCCTGCATAGAGTACAGAGTTGAAACTCATTTTGAGGTAGGTCAAGTTTTGTGACGCAAAGTAAGATTTATAGTTTTCTAAACTAAACTGGCCTTCAATATTGAAAAAAGATTGTCCGAAAATCAAGACCAAGGGTGCCAACACAAAGAGGGCAATCCAGAGCATATAGGGCACTACAAAGAGTTTAGAGCTTGTTTTCTTCATCTCTTTCCTCCTCGATTGCATTGATCAGACCTGCTTCTTGCTCTCCGATTTCCACGTATTCTTCGATACGGGCATCGAACTCTTCTTCGGTTTCGTTGAGACGCATGATATGGATGTCTTCTGGTTCAAAGTCCAGACCGATTTCCTCACCCACAATGGCCTTGCGAGTCGAGTGGATCATCCATTCATTTCCAAGTTCGTCATAGGCGATAATTTCATAGTGCACCCCACGGAAGAGCTGGGTATCGACCTTAACTTGGAGCTTGCCTTCTTCAGGAAGGGTAATCCGCAAGTCCTCTGGACGAATAACAACCTCAACAGGCTCATTTGGTTTCATCCCACCATCGACCGCTTCGAAGCGTTTGCCGTTAAACTCAACCAAGTAGTCCTCAATCATGGTTCCTGGCAAGATATTTGACTCACCGATAAAGGTAGCAACAAAGTGGTTGATCGGCTCATCGTAGATGTCCACAGGTGTTCCAGACTGGACAATCTCGCCATCATTCATAACAAAAATCCAGTCACTCATGGCCAGGGCTTCTTCCTGATCGTGAGTGACAAAGACAAAGGTAATGCCCAATCGTTGTTGCAATTCACGGAGCTCGTACTGCATGTCTGTCCGCAATTTCAAGTCCAGAGCTGACAGAGGCTCGTCCAACAAAACCACACGGGGTTGGTTGATGATAGCACGGGCAATAGCCACACGCTGACGTTGTCCTCCAGAGAGTTTACGGATGGAACGTTTTTCATAACCTTCCAACTGAACCATCTTGAGAACTTCCGCTACGCGTTTCTCGATTTCTTTCTTGTCAATCTTACGCAAGCGAAGTGGAAAGGCAACATTTTCAAACACATTCATATGTGGAAACAAGGCATAGGATTGGAAGACCGTATGGACATCTCGCTTGTTGGTTGGGATGTCATTGATGCGGACACCGTCCAGTAAAATATCTCCTGTCGTCGCATCCAGTAAACCTGCAATGATGTTTAGGATAGTTGATTTCCCTGAACCAGATGCGCCTAGAAGGGTATAGAATTTCCCTTCTTCCAACTCAAAGTTGATGTCTTTGAGAACCTTGGTGTTGCTGTCTTCAAAAACTTTAGAGACGTTTTTGAATTCAATGATTGGTTTTTTCAATTGTCATTTATTCCTTCTTTTTCATAGATTAACAGATCAGGGCTCTGTCAGGCCGCCACTACCTCGTGTAGGAGATTAAACTGCCTACATTCTTCTGCACTAACGATAGGCTTTCACCCCCTTTCCATGACATAGCAGCAGCTTTTCAACTACAGCTTCCTACTTGCTTTCACCTAAAATACGGACTTCTCTCTCAAGAGTGACGCCAGAGTGTTCCTTTACTTTTTCGATAACAGACTCAATCAAGTCTTCGTAGTCTTTAGCCGTTCCGTCAGCAACATTAATCATAAAACCTGCGTGTTTTTCAGACACTTCAACACCACCGATACGATAGCCTTTCAAGCCAGCTTCTGAAATTAATTGACCTGCAAAATGCCCGACTGGACGCTTAAAGACCGAGCCACAAGATGGATATTCTAAAGGTTGCTTGAGTTCACGTAGGTGCGTCAAGCGGTCCATTTCCTGCTTGATAACCTGATGGGTTCCTGGGGCTAGGGCAAATTTAGCTGACAAGACAACTGCACCAGACTCTTGAATGGCTGAGTGGCGGTAACCAAAAGCCAAATCTTTAGCAGACAGGGTCTCTATTTCTCCATCCTTGGTCAAGACCTTACAAGACTGCAAGATGTGAGCAATCTCGCCACCATAGGCACCCGCATTCATAAAGACAGCACCACCGACGCTTCCTGGAATGCCACAAGCAAACTCAAAGCCAGTCAAACTATGACGAAGGGCAATGCGAGTTGTTTCAATCAAGTTAGCACCAGCTTCAGCTTCGATGGTATAGCCATCAACGGAAACATTATTGAGCTTGTCGCACAAGATGACAAATCCACGAATTCCACCATCACGAACGATGATATTGCTGGCATTGCCAAAAACCATCCAAGGAATATTTTCTTGATTGGCAAATTTCACAAGGCGCGCCAACTCAAAACGATTTCGTGGAAAGACCAAATAATCGGCCTCTCCACCTACTTTTGTATAACTATAGCTATGCAAGGGTTCCTTAAAACGGATATCAATTCCTTCTAAGATTTCAAGCATTTTTTCTCTTACAGACATGTCACTCTTCCTTTTACAAAATTCATTCCATTATACCATTTTTAAGACCATTTGACGACCCTAAAAAAATCTTAGGCTTATTTTAAACAAAAAAAGAGGTTTCCCCTCTTTTTATGATTTTTTGCAAAAGATAGCCTTGGTTCCATAGGTAACCAGAACGAGCTCAAGTGCTAGGACAACTTCCACCAAGACTGGATTTGTCAACCAGCCAACTTGGACTAGAGATGGTGCTAGGTCAAAGAAGGCATGTAGACCATAGGCTGCTAGGAGATAAATCCATTTCTTCTGGCGAACAGCTTGGTAAACCCAAACAGTCAAGAGTAATTGGAAACCTAGCGCCAAGATTCGCTCAAAACCAAGCAAATAAATCTGCCAGACTGATAGCGACTGAATAGTTTTCAACATATTTTCAGACAGTAATTGCATGACCTGTCGATCCTGCGTTTGAACTGCTGAGAGAACGAAGTAGAGATTAAGCAAACTAGTAAGACCTAGGAAAATCAACTCCAAGCCACCATGCCCTAACCCATAGGCCAAGGCGTCTGCCTTTTCCAAACTTCTCTTTTTCTCCAACCATTTGAAGAAAATAAGACGAGCAGTTTCCTCAAAAAATGCTGCCATGGCTAGGCCATAGATGATATAGACAAGCGGATGATCTTGCAAGAGAGCAATACTACCGTCTTTTTGAGGATGTAAAACTAAGATATGCACCAGTTTTTCCAAAATCTGCGAAGAAACAAAGAAAGCGACTGCACCCAATCCCAAGGCAGCTAGATTAGTCTGGTATTTCTTTTTGGCATACCAAACGCTCCCTAGCAAGAAAGCCAGCAACAGCACCATGGTAATGATAATATGAATAATCATTTTCTTCTCCTATTCTGCCTTTTCAATATCTTTTTTCATCTCGTCAACATTGAACTTAGCAAACAAGTATTGACGGTCTTGGACTGGGAAACGTTGGTCCAACTGGTCAATAGCTCCCACCTCGATAATGCCTTCCTTGATAACAAAGTCCATAACATGCCCACCGAAGGTCAAATCATCTGAGATAAAATGTAGATGATATCCTGCCAAACTGACCCCATTGAAAATCTCTGGCGTCCAGAAACCAACGATGGTTCCTGCCACATTGTCACGACTATATTCAGGTTGATGGGTTGCGACATCAGCAAACTTGGTATCTGGTGCCGACTTAGGAATCATGCGCACATGCATATGTGAAAATTCCCCACGAATCTTGATAGAGCGGAAAAGATTTTCCCCGTCATAATAAGACTCAATCCGTTCTTCCAATTCCTTGTCTGTCATCTCAAAGCGCTGGCGGAAAATGACCTCTGCCTGATGTGGTACTACTGCTGCGTAAGGAATAAGGGCATCTGGTGATACTTCTACAATTTCCGGTTGCTCTCCTGAGCCTTTGGCTTGATAAGCCTTGCCATCCAAGACAATCAATTCCCCATCAATGGAATCCAAGGTTCCCAAACCAAGGTCTCCATGCTCTAGCAATTCTCCTACTGTCATGGTGCCACCATAAAGGCCAGCCATCAAGGCTCCAAGGGTATTGTATTGAAATAATTTCACTGGTTCCTGCACGTTCTTATCCATTCTCTTTCTTGTTTGTTATTCTATAAATGTTACTCCTAAGTATACCACATTTAGCTTTATATGTGAACGAGAGAAACACTTTAGACATTGCCAAGAAAGAAAAAAAGGGTACAATGTAACAAAATCAGGGGAGGTCTGGAATGAAGAAACAAAGCAAGTACCAAGAGGTCGTAGCTTATCTGAAAAATGCATCGAGTCTGGACGCTTTCCGACGGGTAGCCTGAGATTTTGACAGAAACAAAACTTGAACTGGCACAACAACCCCTAAGGAACACACTTCCCTAGGGGCCTTTTTTTTATTTAACTAAATCATTATTTATTTTTTGTTCCTAGCAAACATAAATATTGTATTAATAATTGCAAAAATAAATGCAAACAAAAGGATTTTCCAAAGGATAAATTTTTGTAACACTAAATATGCATATACAAATCCAATCAAAAAGCTAATAATCCCATCTTTTATTAAAAAGTTTTTATCACGCATTATTCCAGACCACACTGAACTGCCCAAATAGCCAACTGACCAGCAATGATATAAATATTTGTTTTAAGTCCATTAGCTTTAACAAATCTTAGTACCACTTTAGCTAATTCTAACCAAGCCTTTTTCTGCGCATACTTAACAATTAGCGAAACATTGGTCATAGCAAAAAATTCTTCTCGTATTTTTCTCGCTATACATCCTCCCATCTCATCCCAAGGGACTCTGTCATAGAGATTATTAATATTAGTTTCTAATTTATTTTCCGCAAGAGCAATATCTTTTTGAGAAAAGTTTTTATAAACATATTCAGTAAAATTTTTTTCATTAACTCCATTTCTAAACATTTGATCAAGAACATTAGCTACATCATCCATTTATTTTTGTTCTTGGGTACTAATTTCAGAAACTTCCGTAGTAGTTACATCATCAGCAAATACTCTAACAGAAACTATAGAAGGAGACATAATAGAAAATAGTGATAATACAACAAGAGCTGAAGTTACAGTTTTTTTAAAATTTCATAAAAAACACTCCTTCAAGTCACAAATATATATTACTGATAAAATAACTTGATTTTCTGATTTAAAACTCCTTTCTAACAAGTCATTCGTATACTTTTATTTTTCAATTCTATTATACCACAACTAGAAAACGGTTTCAAGCTTTTTCCTAAAAATATGTGCAAGTAATACGGGGAAATTAGCATGAAAACTTTTTAAAACAAACCAACCCCAGATAAAAATACATATTTTGTTTTAAAGAGAAAAAAGTTCCGAAAAACTGTCACATCTGCATTTGGTTGCTCTTTGATTTCAAAAAAGTATTAAAGATGGGAATATACCACATTTGCTCTTAGATGTGAACGAGAGAAACACCCTAGACATTGCCAAGAAGGAAAAAAAAGGGTACAATGTAACAAAATCAAGGGAGGTCTGGAATGAAGAAACAAAGCAAGTACCAAGAGGTCGTTTCCTATCTGAAAAATGGTATCGAGTCTGGACGCTTTCCGACGGGAAGTCGCCTGCCTTCTATCCGTCAACTAAGCCTTGACTTTCACTGTAGCAAGGACACCGTTCAGCGCGCCCTGCTGGAATTACGGCACGAACAATACCTCTATGCCAAGCCCCAGAGTGGCTACTATGTCCTAGAACAAGGGCAACACCAAGACCTCGAAATCGAGGTTACGGATGAACACGCCAGCGCCTATGACGATTTCCGACTCTGTGTCAATGAAACTTTGATTGGCCGGGAAAACTACCTCTTCAACTACTATGAAAATCAAGAAGGTTTAGAAGACTTAAGACAATCCATTCACCAACTCCTCTTTGACCAAGCCCTCTACTGCAAGGCTGACCAACTGGTACTGACTTCTGGAACCCAACAAGCCTTGTTTATCCTTTCTCAAATTTCCTTCCCTAGCCAAGCCAAGGAAATCTTGGTGGAACAACCGACCTACCATCGAATGAACCGCCTCTTGATTGCTCAGGGTCTGGACTATCAAACGATTGAACGAGGCATTGATGGGATTGACTTGAAGGAACTGGAAGGCCACTTCAAAACAGGAAAAATTAAGTTTTTCTATACCATTCCTCGATTTCACTATCCTCTAGGCCATTCCTATTCTGAGCAGGACAAACGAGCTATTCTTGACTTAGCAGCCAAGTATGATGTCTATATCGTAGAGGACGATTATCTGGGTGATTTGGACTCCAAGAAGGGCCAAACCTTCCACTATCTTGATACAGAGGAGCGTGTCATTTATATCAAGTCCTTCTCGACCAGCCTCTTTCCAGCCCTTCGTATTACAGCACTCATTCTTCCAAATGCTATCAAAGAAGCATTTGTTGCCTACAAAAATATCTTAGACTACGACAGCAACCTCATTATGCAAAAGGCCCTGTCACTCTATATTGATAGTCAATTGTTTGAGAAAAATCGTCTGACTCGCTTGAATAATCAAGAAACTTACCAAAAACAAATCAAGGAAAGACTAGCTTACAGCCCCTGTCCTCTTCCTCATTTTCCTCTTCACGATGGTTTATTGCTAGACCTGAGACAGTATCCTAAAATCGCCAATCTCAAACACAGTCAACTAGGCTTGGACTTCTTTGAAGAGGCCTATTTAAGCACCTGTCCTTATCAATTTGCCAAGGTGTCCCTAGACAATCTGGAAAAGGTTTTAAACTATTTAAAAGCAGAATTGGAATGACATCCAACTCTGCTTTTTCTTATTCTTCAACTTCAGTTAGACTTGCTGCTTTTTCAAGATAGCTTTGGTAAGTTCCTTCATCCTTGAGTTTTTGGATGACCTTGTCTACAACTTCTCTCAAATCATCACTATTTTTTCTAAGAGCAACGGCATTGGCGTCGCCGTCCTTCATCTTCAAGCTGACAATTGCGACAGCTAAGTCAGCGTTTTTAGCAGCATAACTAAGTGCAACAGGCTCATCCATATGAACAGCATCTACTTTTCCAACCTGCAATTCATTGACTGCTTCACCCATATTAGTTAGGGAAGTTAATTGAGCTTTTGGCAATTGTTCCTTGACCATTGATTCTGGAACAGTCCCTTTTTGAGCCGCAATATTAGCACTTTCAAGGCTAGTTAAATCCTTGTATTTTTCTACATCAGCCTTACGAACCAAGAAACTAATCTTGTTTTCATAGTAAGGGATTGAAAAATCAAAGACTTCTTTTCTCTCGTCAGTAGCGCTAATTCCCGCAACTGCTAGGTCAGCCTTCCCAGTTTGAAGACTGGTCAAGACATTGTCAAAACTCATGCTTGAAATTTCCAACTTCACCCCAAGTTCATCAGCGATAACTTGAGCCATATCAATGTCCGCACCGACTACCTGATTTTTCCCGTCAACTAAAGACTGAAATTCAAAAGGTGCATAGTCAGGACTTGTCGCCACAACCAATTTCCCCTTTTGCTTAATGGCCTCAACAGCTGACTGAGAACCATTCGAACCTGACTGGCAAGCTACTAAGAAGAAACTTGCAAGAAAACTACATAAAACAAATATCCATTTTTTTGATTTCATAAATAAACAACCCCTCTGTTAATTTTGTATAATTATAACGATATCTAAGTTACTTGTCAAGTGTTTTCTTGCATTTTCATAAAATATATTTACTAAAAAATAGAAATACAGTGGTTAGTTTATCTATCTATTGGGAACTTATTTTCAAAAAAATCATTTATCATATCTTGATGCTGCTGGTTTACAATTGCAATATTTTGTATGTCACTATGATCAAAAAATCCTAATTCTAAAGTTTCATCACTTGTAAAAAAATTTGTAGAGATAGAAGTTTCAGATGAAACTAAATACAAGATTGTAAGAACTTGAGCCTCATCACCATTCGGATAACTGTCTGAATATTTTGTATAAACATTTAAGAGTTTTTCCACCCTCACTTCGACTCCTGTTTCTTCATAAAACTCTCGCACTAAAGCTTCTAAAGCCGATTCTCCTAATTCAAGAGCACCACCTGGTAATCCCCACGTTCCTTTATCTGCTCGTTTTTGTAATAAAATTTTTCCTGATTGACTTAATATTCCACAGGTAAAATTTAAAATAATTTTATCTTTTCCAACTTTTTTTCTGATATTCTGTATGTAGTTCATTATTCACCTCTGACAAAGTAAACTATCTATACAATGAAAGCTTACTGTATTAAAAAGTAAGCTTTCACAATAATTTTATCCTTTGAATACTTTATAATTCGACAATCTTACCTGTTTCAAAGTAAACAACCCATTCACAGATATTTTTAGCATAGTCACCGATACGCTCCAAGTAGGAAATAACTTGGAAATAATCACGACCCGTAACAATGGCTTCTGGATTTTTCTTAATCTCTTCAGTCGCAAGGTCACGGATAGTTTCAAAATAGTGGTTAATTTGCTCATCCATGGAGGCTACCCGGTATGCGTCGTCAACAGAACCATTAAGATAAAGATCAAGTGCTGCTTCAACAACGCTTTTAACTTCACGTCCCATTTTTTGAATTTCTTCCTCTACAGCTGGGATGCGTTCTTCCCCCTTCATACGGATGGTTGCCTGGGCAATGGCTACAGCGTGATCCCCCATACGCTCCACATCTGATACAGCCTTAAGGACAGTCAAGACTGTACGCAAATCTTGAGAGACTGGTTGTTGGAGTGCAATCATTTCAAATGATTTCTTTTCCAGTTTCACTTCGTATTCATTTACTTCTGCGTCATCTTCGATGACCTCTTTTGCCAGGTCACGGTCATGCGTGACAAAGGCACGCACCGTACGATTGATTTGTGAGAGCACTTCTTGTCCCATAGCGTAGAACTGGTTATGTAATTTCTCTAAATCTTCTTCAAATTGAGATCGTAACATCTTTCATCTCCTTATCCAAATTTTCCTGTAATATAGTCTTCCGTTTCCTTGTGTTGGGGATCAAGGAACATCTGCTTGGTATCATTAAATTCAATCAAATCTCCATCTAGGAAAAATCCTGTCTTATCAGAGATACGTGAAGCTTGTTGCATGGAACGGGTTACCAGAAGCATGGTGTACTTGTCTTTTAGACCATACAAGGTTTCCTCAATTTTACCAGCTGAAATCGGATCCAAAGCCGAAGTTGGCTCATCCAAGAGGATGATTTTAGGACTAGTTGCCAAGACACGGGCCACGCAGACACGCTGCTGTTGACCACCTGACAATCCAATAGCTGAATCATGTAGACGATCCTTGACCTCATCCCAGATAGAGGCACCTTGCAAGGCTTTTTCTACGGCTTCATCCAGAACCAGCTTATCCTTAATTCCATTGATACGAAGCCCGTAGACAACATTCTCATAGATAGTCATAGGGAAAGGATTAGGTTGTTGGAAAACCATTCCGATTTCCTTACGTAATTCAACCGTATCTGTACGCGGACTGTAGATGTTGTGACCATTGTACACCACGGATCCAGTTGTGGTCACCTCTGGATTGAGATCTCCCATGCGGTTGAGAGACTTGAGGAGGGTTGACTTCCCTGATCCAGATGGACCAATCAAGGCTGTAATTTCCTTAGGTTGGAAAGATAGGGAAACACTATTCAAAGCCTTCTTTTTATTATAATAAACGGACAGGTCTGATACCTGTAAAATCGCATCTGTCATACGGTTTCCTTTCTAACCAAAGTGACCAGATACATAGTCATTGGTGGACTGTAGCTTGGCATTTTGGAAAATAGTTGCAGTTTTGTCATACTCAATCAAATCACCCAAGTAAAAGAAGCCTGTATAGTCACTTGCACGAGCAGCCTGCTGCATATTATGCGTTACAATGATGATGGTAAAGTCTTTCTTGAGCTCAAACATGGTCTCTTCTAGTTGCATGGTCGCAATCGGATCCAAGGCTGAGGCTGGCTCATCCATTAAGAGGATATCTGGCTTAACAGAGATGGCACGAGCAATACAGAGACGTTGTTGCTGACCACCTGATAAGGTCAAGGCTGACTTGTGGAGATCGTCTTTAACCTGATCCCAGAGGGCAGCCTGACGAAGGGAGGTTTCTACGATTTCATCTAGGACTTGCTTATCCTTAACTCCAGCACGTTCATGCGCAAAGGTAATATTACGGTAAATTGACTTAGCAAATGGATTAGGGCGTTGAAAAACCATTCCAATGTGTTTACGCATTTCATAAACGTTGATTTCTGGACGGTTGACATCAATTCCACGATAGAGAATCTGCCCAGTTACTTTAGCAATATCAATAGTATCATTCATGCGATTGAGACTGCGTAAGTAGGTAGATTTCCCCGATCCCGACGGACCAATCAAAGCTGTAATTTTATTTCTTTCAAATTGCATATCAATCCCCTTAATGGATTCATTTTTACCATAGTAAACATGGACATCCTTAGTAGAAAGGGCTACTTTTTCTTCAGGAAAGGTAAGGATATGCTTCTCATCCCAGTTATATGTTGACATAGCTTCTCCTTTAGGCAGCGGTTAATTTCTTGTGTAGATAGCTTCCGAACTTACGAGCTCCAAAGTTAAAAATCAGGATAAAGATCAGGAGCACAGCGGCAGAACCTGCTGATACAATTGTTCCATCTGGAATAGTGCCTTCACTATTGACTTTCCAGATATGGACAGCCAAGGTTTCTGCTTGACGGAAGATAGAGATGGGGCTAGTCACACTGAGGATATTCCAGTTAGACCAGTCAAGAGCTGGCGCCGATTGCCCTGCTGTATAGATCAGAGCTGCAGCTTCGCCAAAGATACGACCAGATGCCAAGACGACACCCGTTACAATACCTGGAAGCGCTTCTGGAATAACAACATGAACCACTGTCTCCCAGCGAGAAATCCCAAGAGCCAGACCAGCCTCACGTTGGGTATGGTGAACGTGTTTCAAACTATCCTCTACATTACGCGTCATCTGAGGCAAGTTAAAGACTGTCAAGGCCAAGGCACCTGAAATGATTGAAAATCCATACTCAAACTGGACTACAAAGATCAAGTAACCAAAGAGACCCACCACCACTGATGGTAAAGAGGACAAAATTTCAATACAAGTCCGCACAAAGTTGGTAACAGGACCTTTTTTAGCATATTCAGCCAAGTAAATCCCAGCTCCCATAGAAAGAGGTACAGAAATAATCAAGGTAATGACCAATAGGAAAAAGGAATTGTAAAGCTGAATGCCAATCCCACCACCTGCTTGAAAAGCAGAAGACCTTCCAGTCAAGAAAGACCAAGAGATATGGGGCAAGCCCCGAACCAAGATATAGAGAATCAAGGAAGCCAAGATTGTCACAATGATGCTAGCAATCGTATAGAGGACAGCTGTTGCAAGTTTATCTAATTTCTTAGCGCGCATAATTTTTCTTTCCTCTTTCTTTCGTAATCAATTTAATCACACTGTTAAAAACTAAACTCATCAAGAGCAGTACCAAGGCCAGTGACCAGAGAACATTATTATTTACAGTTCCCATGACAGTGTTCCCAATTCCCATAGTTAATATAGAAGTTAAAGTTGCAGCTGGTGTGGTCAAGGAAGTTGGAATAACAGCTGAGTTTCCGACAACCATCTGGATAGCTAAAGCCTCACCAAAGGCACGCGCCATCCCAAAGACCACTGCAGTGAAAATACCAGAACGGGCCGCCTTCAAGATCACACGCCAGATAGTCTGCCAGCGAGTGGCTCCCATAGCGAAACTGGCTTCACGATAATAACGAGGAACCGCACGCAAGCTATCCGTTGTCATAAAGGTTACGGTCGGCAAAATCATGACAAAGAGGACGGAAATCCCTGACAAAATCCCAAAACCAGTCCCACCAAAGACACTGCGAACAAAGGGAACGACGACTTGCAAGCCAATAAATCCGTACACTACTGAAGGAATCCCAACCAGGAGTTCAATAGCTGGTTGCAAAATCTTCGCCCCTTTTGGTGATACTTCGGTCATAAAAACTGCTGCACCAATAGCAAAGGGTGTTGCGATAAGGGCTGAGAGAATGGTAACGATAAAGGAACCCAAAATCATAGGAAGGGCACCAAATTCTTTACTAGAAGGATTCCAAGTTCCTCCCAAAAGAAAGTCAAAGATATTCACACCATTGACAAAGAAGGTCGACAAGCCTTTTTGCGCTACGAAAACCAAAATCATGGCCACAAGGATGACTATCAAAGAAAGACAGGCAAAGGTCAAACCTTTTCCTAATTTCTCCAGACGAGAATTCTTTGATGGAAGCAACATTTTCTTAGCTAATTCTTCTTGATTCATTATTGTCTCCCTTCCAACACTGTCACAGTTCCGGCAGCATCTTTTTCAACCTTCATTTCCTTAATCGGAATATACTTCAATCCTTTGACAATCCCTTCTTGGGTCTCATCCGAGAGAACAAAATTGAGAAATTCTGCAGCCAACTCATTGGGCTGCCCCAATGTATACATATGCTCATAAGACCACAAGGGCCAATTATTGCTACTTATATTTTCTGGACTTAAGTCATAGCCATTCAACTTCATGCTTTTGACTGAATCATCTATATAGGTAAGAGATAAATAAGAGATAGCTCCTGGACTTTTTGATACGATTGATTTTACCGCTCCATTTGAATCCTGCTCCTGACTTTGCATGGCAGACTGACCTTCCATAATGACAGTATCAAAGGTAGCACGAGAGCCAGAGCCGGCTGCCCGATTGATAACAGAGATGGGTAAGTCCTTACCACCAACCTCTTTCCAATTGGTTACCTCACCTATGAAGATTTGACGAAGTTGCTCTGTCGTTAGGTTATCAACATCAACCTCCTTATTGACAATCAGAGCCAAGCCAGCTACCGCGACCTTGTGGTCAACAAGAGCAGAAGCATCAATTCCGTCTTTTTCCTCAGCAAATACATCTGAGTTTCCTATATCAACTGCCCCAGACTGAACCTGGGACAAGCCTGTACCAGAACCTCCCCCTTGGACATTGACCGTTTTTCCAACATGGATCGTGCCAAATTCATCTGCCGCTACTTCAACCAAGGGTTGCAAGGCAGTTGAGCCAACAGCCGTTATGGATTCTCCACGATCAATCCAGCTAGCACAGCCTACTAAACAAGCCGTCAGCCAAAAAGCGATAAGAGACAGAGCAAGCTTTTTTCTTTTTTTCACTGTTTTTCTCCTCGAAAATAATTATGAATACTGTGAATTTTTTAAGTAGTTCTTTATGAGTTGACGCATGAATTCTTACCAAATTTCTGCGCAATTGATTATTTATATAATATAGGCTATATTACTCTTTTCTAACCTCCTTTTTTCATATGTGGATAAAATCTCTTGTCTATCCCTTCCCCCATTGTCACCCATTATAGTCATTTCGTGTCTCTTTTTCCCCTTTTTAATGCAAGGAAAAGGTTACTCTCCTTAGATGATAATCCAAAAGCTAGAAAGGTATCTCAAACCTCTCTACTCTCCCAGACTAGTTTACAACTAAAAGGAAAAGATTCTATTTTATGGGAAATCTAGTTTACAAGCGGTAAGAACGCTAATAACTAAACTTCTTGTACTCTTTGAAAATCTCTTCAAACCAGGTCAGCCTTGCCTTGTTATAGGTATGTACCTATTTGGTCAGTCCTATCTACAACTTTAAAGCAATGCTTTGTAACTGACTCCGTCAGTCCTATTTGCAACCTCAAAACAGTATTTTGAGCTATCTTTGGCTAGCTTCCTAGTTTGCTCTTTGATTTTCATTGAGTAGTAAAACTACATGTGATGGCAATCAAGATATCAAGAATCATCCTACTAAAAAAATCCATACTTTCACTATAACATAGAATAAGATATTTGACTAGCATTTTCACTTGAATCTGAGGCCTTTTGGAAAATAATTTTTCAAAACATTTCCAGTAACCTTTGCAAAGCCCAAGCCATTGCCTTTAACCAAAACTTGGTACCAACCATTTGGCAGACTTTCGGCCAGCTGAACAGTTTCTCCAGCCACATACTTGACAAACGCTTCTTGGCCAATTTCAACCGACTGTTCGACCTGACTCGGTTTCAAGGCTAGACCAAGAGCGAAACTGGGCTCAAAGCGTTTCTTCTTAAAAGTGCCCAGATGCAGTCCATTGCGAGCAATCTTGAGCTTCCCTAAATCTGGCAAAAGTTCTGGTAAGAGATAGAGTTGGTCCCCAAAAGTCTGCAAGATTCCCGGTAGATTGACCTTCAAATGGTTTTGGGCAAATTCTTGCCACAAGGCAACTTGTTCTCGACCAAGATTGCTCTTACTTGCCTTACATTTAGGAGTTGGATTGTTACCCTTAAACTGTAGATGGGCTACAAACTGACCCTCTCCCTTAAACTGATGAGGGTACATCCGAGCCGTTTCTGGCAGGTCAATACCAGCTACCATTCCATTGATATGCTCTACTGGCAACAAATCAAAATCATACTCTTCCAGCAACCACTTGACAATCTCTTCGTTCTCCTCGGGTGCCCAGGTACAGGTCGAATAAACCAGACGACCACCTTCAGCTAACATGGTCACTGCATCCGCTAGAATTTCTCTTTGCAAACTTGCACATTGACTCGGATACTCTAAGCTCCAATAGTCCATAGCATCTGGTTGCTTACGGAACATCCCTTCCCCTGAGCAAGGGGCATCAAGGACAATAAGGTCAAAATAGCCTTTAAAGACCTTGGCCAAACGATCAGCAGATTCATTGGTCACCACGACATTTGTCGCTCCAAATCGCTCCATATTTTCTACTAAAATCTTAGCCCGTTTGCTTGAAATTTCATTGGAAACAAGTAGCCCCTCCCCTGCTAGATAGGCTGCCAGTTGAGTTGATTTGCCCCCCGGTGCAGCAGCCAAGTCCAAGACCTTCATACCAGGACTGGGTTGGGCTACTTGAGCCACCATTTGAGCAGCAGGTTCTTGCGAATAAACTAAACCTGTAGCATGCTCAGGCGATTTCCCTGAAACCTTCCCATAGTGGCCCCAAGGGGTTTGAGTAATGGCATCAGAAAAGGAAAGTTGCTCTTCTTTTAAGGGATTGACCCGAAAGGCCGAAACCGCTTCCTCCTCAAAAGAGGCAAGAAAATCTCTTGCCTCATCTTCTAGTATTTCTTTATATTTTTCAACAAATCCTTCTGGAAATTTCATTTAAGTTCTTTTCCTTTCGTAAATATAGGACTGAATTTCCTCCTGCATCTCAAGAGGCACCATCATGACCGGCTGTCTGGTTTGAAAATCAGGAGCTTCACCAAAAAGGGTCACAACCCGATAGCCCAGACTTTCCCCTAAAATACTAGCTGCGGCATAATCCCATGGTTGCAGATAGGTGAGATAGGTCAACAAATGCCCTGACAAAATCTTGGCAAAACTAATGGCCGCACTCCCATAGACACGAACACCGAGGACGGCTCGACTCAAATCAGCTAGTCCCCATTCATTGGTTTCTAGCATACCACTATTTCCTGCAATGAGAAAATCTCCAAGTGGTTTTGGTTTAAAGGGAGCTAGGGGCTTATTATTTCGACAAACTGGAAAGACCCCACCACCGTGGTAACAATCCCCTTTGACCACATCATAAATTAGGCCAAACTGTCCCTGACCATTTTCAAAATAAGCCATCATAACAGCAAAATCTTCCTGCTGGGCTACAAAATTATTGGTCCCATCAATGGGATCAATGACCCAAACCTTGCCCTCTTGAACTGAAGCTCGCAGACACCCTTCTTCAGCACAAATCTTATCCTCAGGATAACGGGATAAAATCTCACCAACCAAGAGTTCCTGAACTTCCTTGTCCAGTCTGGTCACCAAGTCTGTTGGAGAGGCCTTGGTCTCAACACACAAATCTTCCTGCATGTGGTCAAGTATGTACTGGCCCGCCTTCTTGACAAGCTCTTTAGCAAATTCAAATTTACTTTCCAAGAGAAATCTTTCCTTCCCCTTTTTCCTTGGCAGCCTGAACTGCTCGGTAAAGCGAATAGCCACTAACTGTTTCAAATTCTCGTCCCAAACGTTTCTCCTCACTCTTGCTTGGCACGACCGCTTTGAATCCCTTATAGGAGTCCAGTAACTTTTTAGCCTCAACCTTGCCTTCATAGGCAGCTTCAACATCATTAAAAAAAGAAAGCACTGAAGCAAGTTCTTCAGTGCTCCACGACAAATCTAGTGGGTAACTATACTGTTTGTTCATTAACTAATACCAGCTCTCATTCTTGCTTCTTTTAGTTCTTGCTTACGGTAACTACGAGGGAGAAAAGCACGAATCTCATCTTCATTAAAACCGATCTGCATGCGTTTGGCATCAATAATAATTGGGCGACGCAAAAGACTAGGATACTGCTCAATCAAATGAAGCAATTCCGATACCGAAATACTCTCTACATCAATATTCAATTTTTGAAAAATTTTTGAACGAGTTGAAATGATGTCATCAGTACCATTTTCGGTCAAGGAAAGAATGTGTTGCAATTCCTTTCTTGTTAAAGGGCTGGTCATGATATTGTGTTCCACAAAAGGTACCTTATGTTTCTCTAACCAGGCCTTCGCCTTACGACATGATGTACAGCTCGGTGATAGAAATAGTGTAATCATGCTTTTCTCTTCTTATCTATACTTTGCTACTTCTATTATACAAAAAAATAAAGCGCTTGACTAGGGATTTTTAGAAAAAAAAGCCTATTTTTCAAGAAAAATAGACTGTTTGCGAACGATTGATACTATTCAGAATTAGTTAATTCACTCTTATACTCTTCGAAAATCAAATTCAAACCGCGTCAACGTCGCCTTGCCGTACTCAAGTACAGCCTGCAGCTAGTTTCCTAGTTTGCTCTTTGATTTTCATTGAGTATTAACGATAGTTTCAAACGATATGTATTTTTATATATACAAATTAAAAACAGCTTTCGGTTCACTTCCTACGACTTTTCAGATACAGATAGCCAAAGAAGCTCTCATAGAGGGCAAAAAAGAGGAGGAAGGCATGAAGGAAGAAGGTCTCTGGCAAAATCAGAATCACTGGATCCTTGGCTGGGTCAAAAAGCCAGGTATCATCTCCCACAAAGAGAATTTGATGGAAAAGGGTAAAGAATTGGTCAAAACCAATCAAAACTCCCCCAAGTCCAATCAGCACAGGCAAGACTACTAGAGTCAAGAGTCTCTTACTGAATAAAGACAAAAAGCCCTTTTTCACAATCCTATTGACAAAGACATAGAAACTTGGCAGTGTCACTAGAGCTACTAGCTGAACCAAATGAAAGAGATTCTTGACCACTGCAAAGTGGTGCAGACCAGCTGCTGACGAACGAAAATCTGGCATCTCTAGGACCTGACTAAATGGATTGGTCAGATAATTCATCAAAATATGAAAATTGTATTGAATGATTTCTGGTTTTAGATAGACTCGATTCGTTAAGTTTAGCCACTGAATTTCCAGCGGATAAAAAATCCAAGCCTGATAAATGGTCATAAGGATTGAGAGGGAGAGGAGAAAGAGCATAGAGGCCCAAAAGGTCAGTTTAGTTTTCATCAAAATCCCACTCCGCAAGGCTAGAAACCACATGTGTCGGTGCAATTGGCAGGTCTGCTACTTCTTCTTCCTTAGTAAAACCAGTCGTTACTAGGAGCGTTGGAATGCCATTGTCAATCCCTGCTCGAATATCAGTTAAATAGTTATCTCCAACCATAATCAACTCTTCACGTTCTAAGCCTAAGTGCTCAACCGCCTTGTCCATAATGATGGCATTGGGTTTTCCGATATAAACAGGCTTCACTCGTGTTGCTACTTCAAGCAGGGTAATCAGTGAACCAGCACCAGGCAAAAGACCACGCTCTGTCGGGATATTGAGGTCAGGATTGGTTCCGATAAAATGAGCTCCCTTTTGGATAGCTAGAGTTGCTGTGGCAAATTTTTCATAGTCGACTTGCCAGTCCAGACCTACTACCACATAGGCAGGATTTTCCTTGTCTTCCACATAGCCAGCCGCCTTGATGGCTTCCTTGAGCCCTGATTCTCCGATAACATAGACAGTCTTTTCCAGTCCCAAGTCATTCATATAGTCGATAGTTGCCAAAGTCGCTGTGTAGACAGTCGATAGAGGCGTATCGATATTAAAATTCTGAGCCAACATTTCTTGAACACTCTCAGGAGTACGGGTTGTATTGTTGGTCACAAAGAGATAGGGGATGTCTCGCTTTTGCAATTCATGGACAAAAGCCTCTCCTGCTGGGATTCGGTCTTTCCCCTTATAAATGGTTCCGTCTAAATCAATTAAATAGCCTTTATATTTCATCTATTTCTCCCTAAGCCTTTTTTATTTCTTGCCATGTGATGATAGCTTGGGCATTGGTAGCCCCGTCGCTTGTAATCTCATGCTTGCTTTCCAGTCCAGTCCTTTCAACAGCCGATGTAATAAACCCACCTGGTCGAACTTCCTTGACATACTTGAGATTGATTTTCTTGGGAATATAGTGGGTCAAAAAGTCCGCTCCCATGACCTCAAAAATCCAATCCAAGTATTTACTGTTATTGACATGACCATTCATATCCAAGTCGTAAAAACGGACATGGTAATCCTTGCTAATTGGATTTTCCAAGAACTCATACTTTGGCCCGCGGATAAGCTTTTTATTAAATTCAGACTGGTAAGGAGCCACAATCTCAGGTTCGACAGCATGGATTTTTCGACTGTCTCGGTCCATGAGAACAAAGGTCGCCATCATGTGGATGAGTTCCTGACCTGCTTCATCATAAATGGTAAAGCGACGGTAGCAAAAGAGCCGATTGTAGCTCAGGGCTTCCGTTTCGATGGTAATTTCTTCCGCAAAACGAGGCAAACGAACCACCTCAATATCATAGTCTGTGATAATCCAGACCAGATTATGCTCTTCTAAAATAGCCTTATCACTAACTCCCAGCTCAATCGACTGCATCCCTGAAACTTGCAGAGACAGCAAAATCACATCTGGAAGTTTGATATGACCGTTCATGTCAGCCATATCAAAAGGAATTTTCATTTTCATTTGATAAGTTAAGCCCATCATCCTACTCCAAAATAAATCGTTCTGCTACGGTGTCTCCTAAGAAGAGACCTCTTTTTGTCATGCGAACTCGGTCACCCTCTATTTGCATGAGACCCTGTTGAACCAAGCCTCTGACAATTTCTCCATAAAGTCCATCAAAAGACCGTCCAAATTTTTCCTCAAATCGCGCCATGGAGACTCCTGATTTCTTGCGGAGTCCCAGGAACATTTCTTCTTCCATTTGCTCTTTTTGACTCAGGTACTCCTCTGTGATACGAGCATTGCCTTCCTCAACCGCATTAAGATAATGGCGAATGGGACCATGATTTTTATATCGAATACCATTGACATAACCAGATGCTCCAGCACCGATGCCATAGTATTCAGCATTGTCCCAGTACATAAGATTGTGGCGACTTTCAAAACCAGGTTTGGAGAAATTAGAAATCTCATAATGCTCAAAGCCTGCTCGCTCAAGCTCAGTGATGATGTACTCAAACATCTCAGCTTCCAGCTCCTCCTTAGGCAGAGGCAATTTTCCTCGCCGCATGCGGTTCATAAAGACCGTGTGGTTTTCTAAAATCAAGCTATACAAACTCATGTGGGGAATATCCAGTCCAATGGCCTTAGCCACATTTTCCTGGACCTGCTCCATGGTCTGACCAGGCAGTGCATAAATCAAATCAATAGAGATATTGTCAAAACCAGCCAGTTTCAGACGGTCGATATTTTCATAAATATCCTTCTCCAAATGACTGCGCCCAATCTTTTTCAACATCTTATCATCAAAGGTCTGGACACCTAGCGAAACACGATTGACAGCCGAATTTTTCAAAACAGCTATCTTATCCGCATCCAAATCGCCTGGATTGGCTTCAATAGTCAACTCTTCCAAGACAGACAAGTCCAAGTTTTTAGTCAAGCCATTCAGTAACACCTCCAGTTGCGGAGCCGACAGGGCTGTCGGTGTTCCACCACCGATGTAGATGGTCCGCAACTTTTGAATATCATAAGAACGAAACTCTTCTAACAGATGCTCCAAATAGCTATCAACTGGCTGATTCTTTATAAAAACTTTTGAAAAATCACAATAATAACAAATCTGGGTACAAAATGGGATGTGCACATAGGCTGACGTTGGTTTTTTCTGCATAGTACTTATTATACCACAAAAGCGAACAATACTTAGAATTCCCTTTAACAAAATCCTAGCATTGTTCGCTTTCTTTATCTAAACATTCTTTTTATTTTATGACGAACACGATTCCCAGAACCAATCTAGTTTGTCTTTACAATACAAAAGAATGAATGTTCATTTGACTAAATTTTTAGTCTTCTTTTTTCTTTCCAAGAGCAAGTCCGAGACCGCCTAGCAGACCAAGAAGTCCTAGAGATGCAAGAGTCGCATTTGATTCTGTTCCTGTATTTGGCAATACATTTTGAGAATCATTTGACTTAGCTCCACTATCACTATCACTAGCATCTGTAGTATCTTCATGATTTTCATTCGGAGTAACTGCATCTGGAATTGGAGTTGTTGGTGCAGGTGTATCTTGATCAGAACCTCCATTAGTAGCAGGTGTGACTGGAGTTGCTGGAGTGACTTTACCTGGTGTTACCTTAGCTGGTGTTGTTATATTATTAGCAATGTGTTCTGTGATATGACCGTCCTTTGAGTCTACATCATAAGTGGTTGTAGTAACTGTTTTACCTTTAGCTCCTTCAATACGTTCATTAGGTGTGTCAACTTCTCGTTCACCATCTCTAACATATTCAACTTCAGGTTCAATCGGGGTTTCTACTACTTTGTCCTTGGCTGCGACTTTGACGACTGTATTCGTTGGTTCTTTCGTTTTCCCATAAGTTAGCACGGTTGTTGGAGTTATCTTACCTGTTTTTGGATTAACTTCATAGGTAGTGGTCTCAATCACATCACGACCTTCAGAATCTTTAGATTGTTCAACCTTAGTTTTAGCTCCTACTTTAACGATTGTCTTACCTGCTGGGGTGACGACTGGGGTGCCAACGTGTTCTGTGATATGACCGTCCTTTGAATCTACATCGTAAGTGGTTGTAGTAACTGTTTTACCTTTAGCTCCTTCAATACGTTCATTAGGTGTGTCAACTTCTCGTTCACCATCTCTAACATATTCAACTTCAGGTTCAATTGGTGTTTCTACTATTTTGTCCTTGGCTGCGACTTTGACTATTGTTGCTGTTGGATTTACTACTACTGGTTTTCCTACTGTTTCTGTAATAGCGCCTGTAGTAGAATCAACACTATATGTTGTTGTGATAGTACTTGAACCTGCTTGGCCTGCTTCTTCCGCATTTGGTTGATTTTTGTCGCGTGTATCATCTTTCACATATTTCTTAGGTGATGAGATTTCTGTTTTTTCTACTTTGTCCTTCGCTGCGACTTTGACGACTGTATTCGTTGGTTCTTTCGTACGAACTGGTTTACCTTCACTTGCTGTAATCTTTCCAGTATTAGTGTCCACAGTGTAAGTTGTTGTGATAGTGTCTTCACCATCTTCACCTTTAACAGTAGTTGGGACTGTACCTTTTTCTTTCGTATCATCTTTTTCGTAAACTACTGGAGATGGTACTACCATCTTCTCAATCGTTAGTTCTTTCCTTGTCCCGTAAGTAATTACTGTTGTAGAAGTTACCTTACCTGTTTTTGGATCAACTTCATAAGTTGTAGTGTTGATAACTTCACGACCTTGGTCATCCTTGCTACTCTCAACCTTAGTTTTAGCTCCAACCTTAACTATTGTTTTACCAGCTGGGGTGACCACTGGCTTACCAACCTGTTCTGTGACTGATCCATTATTTGGATTAACGTCATACCTTGTAGTCGTTACAGATTTTCCTTTTGCTCCTTTTCTAGGCTTGTCTGGTGTACCAAAGTCACGAGTGTCATCTCTTTCATAAACCACTGTGGGCTCAATTGGCGTTTCTACTACTTGATCCTTAGCCGCGACTTTAACGATTGTTTCTGTTGGATTTACTATTACTGGATTTCCTTCATTTGGAGTAACTTCCCCATTGTCTGGATTTACTGTGTAAGTCGTGGTAGTTGTCTTACTTCCGTCTTTTCCTGGAACAGTAATATTGGCTTGGCCTTTTTCTCGACTAGCATCTTTTTCGTATTTTACTGGAGATGGGATTGTTTCTACGTCTACTTTATCCTTAGCTCCTACTTTTACAACTCTAGCTATTGGTAGAGTTACGACTTCTGATCCCCCTTTTGATGGAGTTAGGGCTCCATTTACTGGATTTACGCTATAGGTTGTGATGACTTTAGATTTTCCTGATCTCCCTAGAAATTGAACGGTATCAGTACCTTTTGGACTGTTTTCATCTTTTAAATAAACTGTTTTGGGTTCAACTGAATTATACTCAACTATATCCTTCGCGCCACCTTTATTGACTACTTCTTCCTTCTTAGTCGAAGTAAGGCTGCCAGTTTTTGAGTTTACTGTGTAGCTTGTTGTCTTCTTAACAACGTCGTCTCCTTTTTTAATGTATTCTACTTCATCCTTGGCTGCGACTTTGACAACTGTTTCTATTGCCGGTTGCTTAACTACTGGTTGTCCTACATGTTCAATCAGATCTCCAGTGTTAGGATCTACACTATAAGTTGTTGTTACTGTACTAGTACCTGAAGTACCAGTTGTTGTTACATTAGCTTCACCTTTAGCTCTTGTGGCATCTTTTTCATAACGTACACTTGGCTCAAGTTGGGTAACGACAACTGTAGATTTGGCTCCATCTTTCTTAAACACTTCATCAATTGTATTGTTAGTAATCTGTCCTGTATCGAGATCTTTCATACTCACAGTTATTGACTTAATGATGTCATCTCCGCGTTTACTATATACAACAGTTTCTCCAACTTTTTCTACAGATTTAACTGTTGCAATGTTTTTATCTTGATAACCTGTCCCATCTAAGGAAATTCGTTTCCCAGATATAAACTCTGATCGTCTATTAATCATATCAGCTTCAAAATAAGAACGTGAACTGTGACCTCCACTGGTTCGTCCAACATTTATAACAACATCACTATCATTGCTGACGCCTTTTCTTATCGCCAAATCATTATCAACAATATAATGAGTCATTTTACCAGACTTGGCTATTTTTTTGCTATCTAAACCTTTTTGCCAAAATTCACGACTGGAAAGCAAATTGGTCACAACTTTTGGAGCATTAAAGGTTGTGCCTTTTTTTAATACATTATTATAAACGTTTCTATAAGCCAACTGTTCTTTAGGAGACATGACTCTGCTGTCAGAATATGCCAACTGATAAGCTTCAACCATTGCCCGTTGTACTAAATATCCTCCTAAAGAATGACCTGTCAAATAAAGATTAGTAATACTCTTATCTTTAGCTAGTTCATGCATAATATTTTCTGCATCTATCCCTTGTTGAGGATTGCTTCCTAATCCAAGTGTTATATCAGCTCCTATATCTTTCGCATCACTTGTTCCACGAAAGGCTAATACTTGTGCAGTTCCATTTGGTAAATATAAGAAATCACTCTTCGTTTCATACAAGACAGCATCTAGTCCACTGGAGGTATGGTAACTTTTCTTCCTTTCCCAATAAGGCCCCAATTCCTTATTCATCATCATATACTCATAACGTGGTTTACTGTCACCATTCTTTTTATATAACTCTGACTCTGTTAAGGGTCTCTTATGATCCAGCACTCTATCAATATAATTATCATCACGGTAGGATAATTCCATGAACATAATCATATCGCGCTCACTTACATTCCATTTTAATTTTTCATCTGGCTTTTCTTTACTGTCAATAATACCATCACCATCAGTATCTTCTAATAAGGGATGACTATTATAACCTACATATTTTTTCCCACCTTTTTCATAAATATAAAGTTCTTCTTTATCCTTCAAGTAATCATCATCTGTATAGGCTTCTGGACTTAACTTAGAGCCGTTTAACAATAAACTATCAAGCTTATTACCTTCTGAACCGATTACTCCTGCTTTTATTTGCTTAGCATACTCATCAGTTAATTCATACTTTTTAACCTCGGAAGGATTTGATGCTGCTCTCACCGCTGGAGTGCTTGATCTGTCTTCACCCGCCACGAAATCCCTTGTGGTCAAGCTATTATTTTCCTTATTCCCAGATCTGACGGGTTCTGTAGTCCTTGTAGATCCTATTGGAACATCTCTGGTATCTAACTCAGAAGAAGGATTATTTTGATTATCTAGTATAGGTTGAACTTCTTCTCTTTTATCCACAGAAGATGGAGAATTTTCCGTAGAAGCAAGTACTCCCTGGGATGGTGTAAACAAAGCAATGCCTATTAATACAGAAGCCACTCCAACAGAAAACTTTCGAATCGAAAAACATTGATGTTTATTAAAAATATCTTTCATTTTACCAACTTTCTTTCTAGCTATTTTTTACAAAATAGAGAGTTCTACTATTTTCCCTTGACAAAATACTAAACCCTTTCTTGACTAAAATTTTAGAACTTTTCCTCTGCTTGATTATAAACTACCACATTGATTTCTAATCATAAAAAAATGAATTGCTTAATATTAATAAAATATCAGTAAAATATAAAAAATGTAAATATTTCACTTTCAACACTGCCATTATACCATAATACTCAATGAAAATCAAAAAACGCATAATATCAGGCCTTGAAAAACCTTGATACTATGCGTTTGATTATGGGAAGATCTACTTCATTTTCTCCTAGAATTGAGTTTTTGCCCAGTCTCATCAAATCTAGATTTTTTCTTCTTTGATATCAATCACAATCTCTTCTGATTCATCAAGAATTTCGGCCTTTTCTTGCCATTGCTCTTTGAGATTATTGAATCGATATTTTGATACTTCTGTCGCTTGACGAGCACATGATTTGGCTTGAGCAAGGACGCTGTCCACAGTGATTTCACCCGACTCAACCTGTTCTTTGGTTTTAAGAACAAAATCTGTAGCCTGCTCCTTGACTTCTGTCAGTTTTTCACAGACCTGCTCCTTGGCATACTCTGGATTTTCTCTCAAATCATCCAGAAAATCTTGAGCCTGACTGCAAACTTGTTTGCCCTTGTCGCTTGTTAAAAACAAGGCAAGAGCTGCACCTGAAACGGTTCCTAAAAGGATTGAGGATAATTTACCCATAAGGATTCTCCTTTTTTATTTTTTTAAAAATTTACTTGCAAGACGAAGAGCTGATAAACTTGCCCCAGTCTTGAGTGTTTTTGAACCAGCTGATGAAGCTTTCTTGCTCAAGACACGCGCATGGTCATTGAGGTCTGAAACAGATAGAGATAAATCTGCAACAGCACTAAAGAGTGGATCAATCGTTGCCACCTTGACATTAATATCATCTGCCAAGACATTGATCTTAGACAGCAATTCATTGGTATGATGCAAGGTCACATCCACATCTGAAGTCAAGGTTTTAATCGTCTTCTCTGTTTCATCGATAACACGGCCAAGCTTTTGTACAGTAATGATTAGATACACTAAAAATACAATCAAAGCAAGGGCAACAAAAATATATGCAACTTCTAACATTTAGTTTTCCTCCTCTGTAACATAGTAAGGGGCCTTCTTTCGATTTTGATATAGAATGATAAAAATACCCAGTCCGATAAGGACAACTGATAGCCATTGAGACACTCGAAGGCCAAAGAACATGAGACTATCTGTTCGCATGCCTTCGATGACCATACGACCGAAACCATACCAAATCAAGTAAAAGGCCGTGATATGACCTCGTCTGAGACTTTTCCATTTTCGTCTAAAAATCAGAATCAAGGCAAATCCAAGTAGATTCCATAGGGACTCATAAAGAAAGGTCGGCTGACGGTAGCTCCCCTCAATATACATCTGGTCACGAATAAAGACAGGTAGATAATCCAAATTATCCACTGCTGCACCATAAGCTTCTTGGTTAAAGAAATTGCCCCAGCGACCCAAACTTTGGGCAATCATGACGCTAGGCGCCGCAATATCTAGAAAATCCCAAGTGTTAATGAGTTTACGATCAGCAAAGATATAGAGTACAAGTGCCCCAGTTATCAAACCACCGTAAATGGCCAAACCACCATTCCAAATGGCAAAAATCTCTCCCAAATTCTGACTATAATAATCAAAACGGAAAATGACATAGTAGAGACGAGCTCCTAAAATAGCCAAGGGAAAGGCTATCAAGATAAAATCTAAAATATCGTCTGGTATGATCTTCTTTCTAGGCGCTTCTTTCATGGTCAAATAAACCGCAAGAATCAAACCTGTAACAATACACAAGGCATACCAACGAATGGCTAGAGGGCCTAGTTGAATAGCAATTGGATCAAGCATTAGGCACCTCATTTCGAGCGATGAGACTTGTCAGTCGTTCTTCGAACAAACGGGTCGCATCAAAGCCCATTTCCTTGGCACGATAATTCATGGCAGCTGCCTCAATCACGACAGAAATATTACGACCTGTTTTAACTGGAATGCGGATACGAGGAATGGCTACGCCAGAAATTTCTATTTCCTCTGCATTGTTTCCAAGACGATCAAAAGTCTTATGTGTATCATAGTTTTCCAAATAGACAGCAAGTTGAACCTGTGAAGAATCCTTGACGGCACTGGCACCGTAGAGGCTCATGACATCGATAATCCCAACCCCACGAATTTCAATCAGGTGTCTCAAGATTTCAGCCGGTTCACCCCAAAGAGTAATCTCATCCTTGGCAAAGATATCGACCCGGTCATCAGCTACCAAGCGGTGACCACGTTTGACAAGTTCCAGACCTGTCTCACTCTTACCAATTCCACTATCTCCCTGAATCAAGACGCCCATCCCATAGATATCCATCAAAACCCCATGAACACTGGTACGTTCTGCCAAACGAGAATCCAGATAGCTAGATAACTCTCCAGATAAACGACTTGTCGCTGTACGGCTGGTTAAAATAGCAATCTTACATTCTCTGGCTGCTTTTAACATCTCCTCTGGAACCACCAAACCACGGGCAACAATGACCGCTGGTGTCTCAGGTAGAAACATTTTTTTCAAAACTTCATAACGGCTGTTGGAAGGCATGCTGATCAGATAAGACCACTCCTTCATCCCCAAAAGTTGAATCCGCTCTGGCGTGTAGTAGTCAAAATAACCTGTCATTTCAAGACCAGGTCGCGTAATATCTGCTGTATTGATTTCCTTTTCAAGCAATTCTGGTTCGCCATAGACAATGTCTAGTCTAAGCTTTTCAATCACTTCTTTTACTAAAACCGACATCATTTCCTCCTTCAATCGAGTTCTTCTCTCTATTATATCAAATTGTAGGAGGAAGTTTCAGATTTTTGCAGGCTTTGGAGTATTTATTTATACTCCCGACTTTATCACT